>JBEKTR010000083.1:0-13115 GCA_049515835.1 Terriglobales bacterium | reverse complement strand
CAGCGAGCGGCGAAAACGCCAGTTTTACTGACTCCGAGATCGTCGGGCGTGAGAAAGAGCCGGGCGGAATAGAGCCAGTTGCCGCGGTATTTGTAGATGGCGGTCGTGAAGATGTTGACGTCGTCGGAAAATTGCAGGCGCCGGTATCCAGCGCTTCCTTCAAAGCCGTGACCGAGACTCTGATACAAATCTGTCCCAACGAAATACTGAGGATAGAGGACGGCGTCAGGAGAGCCACCGACCGTGACGAATGCATAGGTTCCGGGACGGATGTGAGGATACATTTCAACGCTCAACTGATTGCTGTGGGCGTCGAAACGGTCGGCCCGGCTGACTCGCCCGATGAATGACCCGTAGGGCGTGGGACCGCGAAGGCTGAGAGTGTGCTCCTGCTGGGAGTTGAATACGCTGCTGAAGAAGTCATCTTCGAAAGTGTAGGAGGCTTCCCACTGGCGGGCTTGATACAACATACGCCGGCGCATTTCTTTCGCTTCCTGATTGGATGGATCGAATTTGAGCAGTTCGTCGAGGGTCTGGGCTGCGTCTTGCGTATGATTTTCATTTCGCTGGGCGCGGGCAAGGAACATCATCATCGCGGGGTTGCCGGGGTGCCGTTGCAATGAGGCTTGCGCCAGTTGTTCGGCCGTGTGCGGATGATCGGACCATAACTCGATGTTAATCATGGCGGGTAAGGCGTCGGAATGGTCGGGATTTTTGTCCAAGACTTTTTGAAGCGCCTGGCGGGCCTCGTCATAGCGGCCGTCCCAGGAGAGAATAGTGCCGTAGAGAGTAAGCGCGTCGCCATCATCGGGTACGGCGGCGAGACGAGTTTGCAATAGGGCAAGAGCTTCGGCGCGATGTTGAGGGCCGCTGAAGGCGAGCTGCCGGGCGTGCGCGACTTCATCTTCAGAGTGCGCATTCACAGCGAAGATGAGAGAGGCGAAAAGCAAGAGCACCATTGCAATTCGGCCACGCCAGTGAATTTTAAAAGTTCTCGTCATGGTCATTGTCAGCATCAATATCAATGTGCACCCTGCTTGTTGGCGGACGACGGTCTGCGGGCGGGCTTTGCCGGTTCCTGAGCGGCATTTGAGTGAGCAAAGTCCTGAGCGAGCATGTCGAATGCCTTCTTGCGATAAGCATCAAGAGTGATTGAGTTCCATTTTGCCCAGAAGAACTTGATGGTTGTGCCGTCAGCGGGCAGCGCGGAAATCACGTCGGCGCCTTTCAAATCTGATGCAGCTTTCGGACGCAAGGCGTAGGCGCTGACTTGCAGTCCTCCGGTTCCCATACTGCGCACGCCGGACTTGGGATCATAAGTCGCGAACACCTGCATGCTCGAAGGATCCGTAACCAACAATTTGGCCCACGGTATGCGAACTAGAATGGCGTTGTGCTTGATGTCGGCATACCACTGCGCGCGAGAATCGTAGTCGGCCGCAGCAGGATCGCCGTGGCCGTAAGGGAGTAACCCCGGATTTCCCGGCGAGGGGAAGGGCTGAAAAATGCCCGTAGATACGAGGCTGGGGCTGAAGTTGGGCTTGTAGGCGAGCTGTTTGTGCGCGCCATCGTCGGACTGGACGTACTGGAACGGGTTGTAGCTGTCAGCGATGAGGAACGAGCTGCGATCCGGATCGCGCAATAACAAAAGAAAATTCGCGCCGTTGGGCAGCGCGACGTTTCCGAAGGGCAGATTTTTGATGCCCACTACGCTCGGTAAAGTGCTCAAAGCGATCGCATAGCTGGCTTGCGCAAAATGGGCTTTGCCGGTGTGCGATGAGCCCTGGCAATCGAGGCAAGCAACTTGCAAGCGTAGGTACACGTAGCCTTCGTCGGAGGCAATCTGGAGAGTGTGAAGCGTACGCTCACCGTCGTAGCCGTCGCCGATGCGAGAAATGCCAGCGGCCGAATCAACTTTGGTTTCATGTTCCCAAGCCGCGGGATCGCCTGCGAAGAGCTGCCATTTGCTGGTGTGATAGCCGATTAAGCCATAGCGCTTGGCGGGATCGAGGTCATTTAGCGATAAGGCGACTTTTTCGCCGGCGTTCTGAAAACCCTCCGTGATCCAGCCTTCGCGGTACCATTCGTCCGTGAGTTCGAAGGCAAGGGCTCCCGCGGAACCGGCGTCGCGCAAAGCGCGGTCGAGACGAACTAACGCATCTCCTTGACCCCTTTCACTGTAGCCGCCTTGATTCCAACCCGAAGCCAGCGTGAGGCGCGGTTCCATGGAGGTGGAAGCACCGTATTCGCTTACGAGCAAAGGCACAGGCAAATGAGTGCGCAATTCACGAACGAAGCCGAAGGCAGGATTGGAACCCATTTTGTCGCGGGCGCTCGCGTAGCGCGGATTTCGCTGCATGTAGGCCGGGAAAAAGGGATACGCGGGATAAGCGGCGAAGATGCCCGAGAGAAATGCCGGGGTAGCTTTAACTTTCGTTTCAAGCAGAACGCTGGATGATGGATCAGGCGCGGGGCCGCTGACCATCGCTACGGGATGCTGCCAGTTGTAAGTCGTAGCCTCGTAATCGAGAAGATAGTCGGCCATTTCGACGAGCCACATCTCCGTCGCAAAGGCATTGTTAATCGAAAGATATTTCCCGGTATAACTGTGCTTGCCCGCGTTCAAAAGATTGGTTTGAGAGACGACGGCGGGGTCGAGGTCCCGGCCGAGGATGTAACCGCTGACGTGATCCGAAATATCGAACTCGTAAATTCCGCTGCCCCGGTTACGCTTGGGAAGAACCTGACCACGGCCGTGAATGGCATCGACAACCTGGCGGATTTCAGCCTTGGTCGTATCTTCGAATCCAGACTGGAACAAATCCTGATGATCGGGTTCATCGACCCAGATTTGCTGGATGAGCGAGAGCCTGCCTCCTTCCGCCGTGTAATGGTGAAAGGCACGATAAAAGGAGGGCGGCAGAAGCGTGTAAAGACGCATAGTGTTGGCGTTCAGTTGGGACGCATCCTGCAACCACGTAGTGTATAAGGCAGCATCATTCGGCAATGAGGTCGGACGATAGCCGGGAGGAGCCGCGCCTAAGTTGACGCCTTGCAGGTAAATCTTCGACCAACTTCCGGTCCCAGTTTGCTGCCATAGCGCTGCATTATTGGCCCGGTAGTGGAATTGAGTTTGCGCAGGGCGGTCAAATGGGGCGAAAGCGGAAATCGGAGTGTCTGAGGTTCCGTGCAGACCGAAGATATTGTCGAGCGCCAGGCGCGCGGCTTCGCCATAGTCTTTATCGTTATTGTTGAGGAGACGGTTGTAGATTTCAGCGGCGGAAAAATAATTACCCTGGCGTTCTTCCGCTCCCGCGAGCAGGATCATTACGTTAGGGTCATTCTTGCGGCCTTGAAGGATGCGCGCCAGCAAGGCGGGATCAAGATCGCCATGGCCGGTTTCGAGCGCCACGAATGATATGCCCATTTGAGCTTCTTCGGCAGTCGGGTCGATGCGAACCGCACGGGTGAAGTAAAAACGCGCCTGCTCCAGTTGGTTCTGCTTGAGATTGTTCCAGCCCTCCATAATGATGACGTCGAGGGCGTTAGGGGCGATCTCATAGGCTTTATCGAGGGCGTTCTGCGCTAGCGGATAATTACCGTTCTTATAAAGGCGAACGCCTTCTTCGTAGAAGTCGTGGTATTGCGGCTTCCACTTGAACTCCCAAAGGGCCGTGATCACGATGAACGCGATCAAGCCAAGCACGACCCTATTGGTCAACCAAAATTTGCGGCGGGCCATAATTAGGCTTCCACTCCCTTGTGGGTCACGACTTCCCACCGCTTCTTGCCGAACAGAAATTGAAAAACGCCCTGTGCGCGGATCGCGCTTACTATCTGCCGGTAGCCAAAGTTCTCGAGAAAGGCATAGAGCACGAGCGTGAACATATCAGAAGGCTTGGGGTAGCGGCGGATGGTGGCCTCCGCGAGAAGTATAGAGATCACCGACAGCAGTGTGCCGTATCCGATAGCCAGGAACATGATGAGAAGAAACAACGATAACGGCATGGCGCCGACGATGAGCGATAACGGAAGGATGATTAACCCCAAGGTTTCGACGACGGAGCCGAAGGCTTCTACGTAAGCGTGAAAGGGCATGCTGAGAAGTCCGAGGCGGCCTTGCTTCCAATTGAAGATGAGGCGATCGTGCTTGAAAGCGGTCTGCACGAGGCCGAGTTGCCAACGCCGGCGCTGGCGAGCGAGCATGGAGAACTTTCGCGGGCATTCGGTCCAGCAGACGGGATCCGTGGTGAAGACCATTTGAGAAACCCAGCCTTTTTTCTCATAAAAAGTGTGAAGGGCGGCAATCATGTCGATGTCTTCGGTGACGGTATCCTTACCGAAGCCACCTGCGAGGATGGCGGATTCACGATGGATGAGACAAAACGCTCCTGAAGTGATGAAGTTACCTTTCAGGAAATTCCAAGCGGGGCGGCCGAAGAGAAATGTGCGGATGTACTCAACCACCTGGCAGCGTTCGAGCCATGTGGCGGGCAGACCGATCTCGGTTACTTCGCCGTTGACCATGGTGCATCCGTTGGCGATGCGCACCAGGCCGCCGCTCACGATAGTGTTTACGTTCGCGTGCATAATTGGGGCCATCAGGCGGAGCAGGGCTTTGCGCTCGACGATAGAATCGGCATCCACAGTGCAGAAGAATGGGCTGCGGCACATGTTCAGCCCCGTATTGAGAGATTCCGCTTTGCCCCCGTTTTCTTTCGCGAGCACAAGCAGACCGGGTATTTCCGGATTCAGAAAATATCCCCAGGGCGCTTTTGAAGGTATGCGCTCGCGATAGATAAGATCCATACGCTTTAAGTTGAATTCCGAAATCAGGCGGCGCAGGGTGCCGTCGGTGGATCCATCGTCCACGACGACAATTTCCTTTTCAGGATATTCGAGCCGAAGCAAAGCGTGAATCGTTGTAGTGATGACGCCCTCTTCGTTGAAGGCGGGCACAATCAACGTGATAGGAGGCGTTGCCGGCGAGTCAGCGATGTCGGAGTAGCCGGTGTGGGCCGCGAAACGAGAATGCAGTGTTACGGCGTAGAGCGAGATCGCCATCAGCATCGTGTAGACACCATTGGCGACGATGAAATAGATCAGAATAATGAGATTGGCGTAATCGAGAGTCCGCAGCAGGATTCTATGCACCGGAGGGGTCGTCCTTTCTAGTCGTCCCGCTGCCGAATTTGCTGCCGCTGCCGGGTTTGCTTGCACTACTGCCGGGCTTACTGGTTCCACTGCCAAAGCGAATGTTGCTGCCGGATTGAATGCGCCCTAACACCTGTTTCGCTTTGGAACTGATTTGGCCGGAATCCTGCTGGCTCAATACATTCAGTACAGACACGAACTCATTGGTAGGATTGACCGCCAATGTATCCATGAGGGCCACTTGCACGGCGAAAGAATCGTTGCTCGTGAGTTGCGAGAGCATAAGAGAAGTCTTGCCCATGGACGCCATTTTTCGAGCCACATTCTCCGCCATGAGACCTTGGTCGCCGCCGGCGGCCATTGCCGCGAGCAATTCTGCGATGACGCCACGCCGCTGAAATTCGTCACAGGTTTGTTCCATGGCGAACTGGTCTGAAGTATCGATGAAAAATTGGAATAAAGCCTCACGGCCCTTGGGGCCGATCGTGCGCAGGGTTTGAACCGCCGCTTCGCGTACCAGCCAGCGCTCGTCGGTCAAGCGATTGATGACATTGGGAATTAAATCCGCATAAAAATTGTCCGCGGAAGCGCGAACACTATGCAGGCGGACGTATTCATTCGGGTCTTGCATTAAGTGCCGCAACATCGCGATTGCATTTTGATCACGGAAATAGCGGGCTATATAGCTACTGCGGGCGCGAACGTCCTCGAATTCATCGAACTGGCAGCGATCGAGAACGGTGTGGTAAAGAGCCGGAGAAAAATCATTCTTTGTGAGGCGCGATTTTATGGCAGCGCGTTCGCAAATCTGGCGGATAGAGTCCGCTACAAAGAATCGGCAGCGGCGATTCTTGTGAGTCAGGCCAGGCAAAAGCGCATCGACTTCTTCCAGGCGGAAACCAAGTAAAGCCGTTTTTACGGTACGTAGAGAGAGATCGCTGCGCTCTTCAATCGCCCTGCGCAATTCTTCGAGTAGCAAGGGAGCTGTTTCGGGGTCGTGAGTGCGGCCTAGACCTTCGACCGCGACTCTTCGAACTTGCGCCGAAGGGTCTCGCAACGCGGTTACCAGAAATGGCCGCGCGTACTTTGCACTCAATCGTCCGAGAAAATTTACAGCCAGCGCGCGAGGAACCGTGGCGACACGAGTGCGATAGTAAGGGCGGAGCGGCTTCGGCCGCGTGGTAGTTTGCGCAAACGTAGTTTTGCCGAGAAATGTCCCCAACAATACTTTGGCCGTTTTCTTGCCGAAAGCCGAGCGGGCCCATTCGTCCACCATCCCCAACAGGAACATCAGTTCTGAAACACGTTCGGCGTTGGCGGCATTGGAAGCGGAGAACAGCATTTCCGCCAGGGCTTCACGTTCCGCGGGAGACTTGGCGTCGCCGAGGGCAGCGGTTGATTGCTCAGTGTTCGCTTGGCCCAAAGCGAAGGCGTCCACGGGATCGCGATATCGTTCGCGGGCCGCATCTTTTTGAATAAAAAACCGCTTGCGGCTCAGCCGACGCCGGATCAAAAATAAGAAGAACACGAGGTTAAGGCTCATTACGAGCACGACGAGCCAGAAGACGAGTTGTCCTACATTCTCAAGCAGCATTTAAGGTTCAGTTGGCAAGCCTGGTCCAAAAAGGGGGAGAGAACAGGGAGAAACTTTACTCATCAACAAGTTTGAATTCAACCCCAGATTTTGCTTCGGTGAAGTATAGCAGAGCAATTACCGGGCTGAGCTCTTTTACGCGCCTGGCAAAAGAAAAATGCATGAACGATCTACCGTGAACGCATTTTTCTCTCGTTTACAATCTCTTTGTGACTCCAGCTATTCTTTGCCGCGATTTACGAAAGACTTACGACGGAAAGGTCGAAGCGGTGCGCGGCCTTAATCTGGAGATTCAGCCGGGCGAGTGCTTTGGTCTTCTCGGGCCGAACGGCGCCGGCAAGACGACGACCATTGAGATTCTAGAGGGCCTACTGGAACCGACCTCGGGCGAAGTCTCCATTTTTGGTTACAAATGGAAGCAAAACGAGCGCGAGATGCGGGAATGGCTGGGTATTTCACTTCAAGAGACTCGTCTTTCCGAAAAACTAACGGTGCGAGAGACGGTGAACCTTTTCGCCAGCTTCTATCGCGAGCCACGCTCAACCGATGAAGTGCTGGAAGAACTGCAGTTGACCGAAAAAGCCGATAGCTGGGTCGGGAAACTTTCGGGAGGACAGCGGCAACGGTTAGCGGTTGCGACGGCGCTGGTGTGCAATCCGAAGATATTGTTTCTGGATGAGCCCACCACGGGACTCGATCCACAGAGCCGCCGGCAGTTGTGGGACATTATTCGGAAATTTCGCAGCGACGGCGGTACGGTACTGCTCACTACGCATTACATGGACGAAGCCGAGCGTTTGTGCAATCGATTAGCAATTGTTGACCACGGGCAGATCATCGCAGAGGGATCGCCGGAAGAGTTGATCGAGCGTTTGGGTGGACATCACGTGGTGGAATTCGGAGTGAGCGGTGGAACCGATGGCGACGCGATGCAAGTCTGGCAAGCGCTGCCAGGAGTCGAGGCCATTCACGAGGCGGACGGTCTGATTGCTTTGACGGTGAAAGAGGCGCACCTAACGATTCCCGTGTTGCTGGATGCTATCCGCAAGCAAGGAAGGACGCTGCAACATTTAACAACACGGCAGGCCAGTTTAGAGGATGTGTTTGTAAGACTGACGGGTAGGCACTTACGGGAAGAATAAATAAATGAGCGGGCTGCGAGAAATTTCGAGCAGGGGGCCCACTCCGCGGCAAGCGGGGAAACGTAATGGGCGCTGGGCCGGATACTGGCATTTGCTGGGCGCACGCATGCGTGAATTACAGCGCGAACCTGAAGTTGTGTTCTGGGTCTTCGTGTTTCCCTTGCTGCTTGCGGCGGGACTTGGCATTGCCTTCCGCGAAAAGCCACCCGAGGCCTCCTCGGTAGGCGTGGTCGAGGGAGCGCAATCCGCGGCCGACTTGTTGCGGCATTCGGCGCAGCACGAGTCATTCAAAATTCAAGTGCTCGGCGAAGAAGCTGCCAAGCAAGGCTTCCGGTTGGGAAAGTTCGATCTCGTGATTGAGCCGTCAACGCTGGATGGGCTTCAATACTTCTATCTATACGATCCGGCGCGGCCTGAAAGCGTGTTGGCGCGGTCTGCGGCCAACGATGCCCTGCAAACCGCGGCCGGACGGAAGGACGTGCTGTCCACGACCGAGACCGCTTCCTCAGAGCCTGGTTCCCGTTACATTGATTTTCTGATTCCTGGTTTGCTGGGCATGAACCTGATGAACTCGGGTATGTGGGGGATTGGGTTTGCGTTGGTGGATATGAGGCAACGCAAGCTGCTCAAACGCTTTGTGGGTACGCCCATGCGGCGCGGAGATTTTTTGCTCGCGCTTCTTTCCAGCCGAATGGTATTGATGCTCATCGAGATTGGGTTGCTGTTGACGCTCGGAGTACTCATGTTTCAGATGAGAGTTCTGGGCTCGATTTTCGCGATTCTTCTGCTGGGGACAGCCGGGGCCGTGTCTTTTGGCGGAATTGGGCTACTGACCGCTAGCCGGGCCCAGAAAATCGAAAGCGTCAGCGGACTTATGAACCTAGTGATGATGCCGATGTGGATTTTCTCTGGCGTGTTCTTTTCCTATGAGCGCTTTCCGGCAGTGATTCTGCCGGTGATCAAGGCTCTCCCGCTCACCGCGCTGAATGACGCCTTGCGCGCCAATATTCTGCAAGGTACATCCCTGTTGCATCTGTGGCCACAGCTTCTAGTGCTGGGGCTCTGGGGCGGAGTTTCATTTTTGTTGGCGCTGCGTTGGTTTCGCTGGACTTAGATCGGAAGCCTGGTCAAATTAGAGGCTTCGCAAAGTTTCAGGAACGAGTGCCCAGAGCCAGAGGAAGGCAACCAGAGCGATGCTAGCAAGCCCAAGGAATGAAGCGGAATAGCCAAGATGTTGAATCAAAAATCCGCCGATCGCGGTGCTCAAAGCTGCGCCAATTCCTACCATGGTAGCGAGCGTTCCGGAAGCCAGATTAAAACGGCCTGTTCCCTGGGTCATGTCTCTGACGACAAGGATCGAAACCACGCCAAAGATGGCATTGGCCACTCCATCAAGAATTTGGATTGCAATCAAAATGGCGGGATGGTGCACCAGCGTATAAAACACCCCGCGTAATGGCAGAACGCCAAAGCCGATGAGCAAAAGCGGTTTTCGTCCCTTGGCGGCGTGTTTGCCGATCCAGGCCGCGCTAATCGCGATGACAAATTGCGTGACGATAACACATGCCGACATGAAGGGAGCAGCGGTGCGCAGATTGTCTTTGGAAAGCAACTCCCCGAGCTGGGGTAGCATGGCCGCGTTGCCTATATGGAAAAGAAATGCAGCCAGAAGGAAGAAGAGCATCACGCGATCGCGAAGAAGGGCGCTTATTCCCTCGGGCTTGGGCGAAAGATCGTCATGCATGAGCCCTCGTGCCCGGGCATAATCTATTTTGTTGCCGTCGATTGCCAACAGCGCGATGGCAGAAGGAATGGCCATCAAGATGGATACGACGAAGATTGAGCGATATCCGAATTTGTAAGTGGCGTAAGCGATCAATAGAGCGGAAAAAACATTCCCTGCGGAGTTGAATGCCTGATTTCGCCCAAATTGACGGTCGAAGGCGGCAGCTCCGATAATCCCCAAAGTGATGGCCGCAAGTGTTGGAGCGAGGAAGGGACCCGCTGTGCCGATAAGAAATTGGGCGGCATACACGGTCGCTGCACTGGTGCGCAACAGCAGGAGCAGTGCTCCAAGAGCCAGAATAGCAATACCTGCCCCTAATATCAGACGTTTGCGGCGAGCTGCGTCGATCATGGCACCCGCAGGAGTTTGCCAGGCGACGGTAGTCAATCCCGCGAAGGTTAACGCATAGCCCACTCGCGCCGGGCTCCAGCCTGTCGAGGCAAGGTAGGCGGCTACAAATGGCCCCAAGCCCGTCTGCACATCGGCGAGAAAGAAATTGAGCCACTCGATGGCGTGCAGATTCTTCTTGGTGTCTTGCGGTTTTTTCACGAATCTGAGATGCGGGAAACGATAAGAGTGTTTCTTGTTTTCTGCGCTCTGGCGCGCGAGTGGCTGTGATGGCGAAAATTCGCCAAAATGCTATCCACCCGCGATGGCACCTATAATCACGAATGGTTCTTTGCCGCAGATTACGTCGGGAGGAAGAGGTTCATCCGGCGCTTGATGGGACAAATCTTCTTCGCAGGCGAAAAAGCGTAAAAACGCGCGGCGCTGTTTAGTGGTGTGATCGCGAATCGTCCCTTGCAGCATGGGATAGCGGGCTTCGAGCGCATCCAAAACGGCGCATGTCGTGACTGGAGGCGTTACTTGGAGAAAAATTTCGGAGTCCGCATGGGCCAGCGTACGCAGGTGAAAGGGGAGAATGACGCGAATCGTCGCGCTCTGGCTCATGTTATTTATGTTCCGAATCGTTGCGCGGCGCGGGCCTTTGCCTTAGCGGCTTCTTCTTCGCGGTTTTTAACCGGGGCCTCGGTTGCCAACGAATAAAGCAGGCGCGAAGAAACGTCAGCAACGTCATCAATCGCCTTGAGGAATGCTGCTTCATTGGCTTTCGAGGGCTTATTGAATCCGCTGATCTTCCGAACAAATTGCAGTGATGCCGAGCGAATTTCCTCGTCTGTCACCGGAGGGTCGAAGTTGAAAAGGTTCTTTATGTTTCTGCACATACGGTTCACCTGCAATTCTTTATGGCCAGCCTGCGCCGCTTACGTCCACCTCGGTCATGAAAGCCCTTCCTGTTTTAGCTTGAGGGACTTCGGCCATGTTGGCCATGCCGCGATTCTCGGCTACAACTTTGTCCCCGATTCAGTCAAGCGATTTTCATTTTACATTCCTAATCATTACGACATCGTTCATTTCTTTTCCGCGTGCCAGTGCGAGCCGTCCGTCGGCCGCGGTGTCCCAGCTGAGAATATCGTCGAAGTCGAAGTGTGTAAGTTGACGAGGCGGCCTGCCGTTGAGCGGGATCGTCCAAATATTTTGGACGTCGTTCTGGCCGGGAGGCGCGTAAAGCAAAGACTTGCTGTCGGCTGCCCACGACCAATCTCCGAGTTGATCACCACTCATGGGCAATTTCACGGTTCGCGCGGTTTGCAAAGCAGACGCAGTTAGTGACCTGGACGGAGTGAGTGATAAAACCATATGTTTTGTCGCAGGGTCTGGAGCGATGCTCACCAGATTTTGGCCATCGGGAGAGAATGACGCAGACCAAGGCGTCAGTCTTTCCGGCGTCAGAGGAAGCAACTCCGCAGAGCCCACGTGTTTCATGGCGCCGAAGCATTTGCCATCAAGTGTGCAGTGTTCGAACACAAGCGTGGAGCCATCGGGACTGCAACTCGGATACGTATCATTCGGTCCATTGGTGAGGCGCTGCGCAGTGCCACGTACGGGATCCAACAGCGCAATGTAAACGTTTAATTTGTCGTCAGGCGTGGAATAGACGGCGCCTGAAGATCCACACTTATTCAGGTACCAGGCAGTAATTGTGAATGTGCCCGGATCATTGCCGTTGGTGTCGCGGACAACGATGGTCTTGCCGTCGCTGGCAACAATCTTGTCGCCGACCCAGGCAACACCATTCGAGCCTTCGCCCGTCGAGGCGCCGATCTTGCGGGCATCATTGCCTGCGGGGTCGGTGACCCACACCGCGGAAACCCGGTAATAGCTCTCCGTCACCAGATTGCCATTGGCGGTAGCGGCAAGACTGTCCCCGTAGGCCCGTTCACCGGTTGTGATTGCCTGCTTCTGGCCGGTATCGGCATCAATGGCCCATACGGGAGAGAAGAGCGAATTACGCAAGAGCCCAGGAATGAAGATGATTTTGCTGTCCCCGGACCACGCTGGTTGCCCCAGCCTGACCCACAACTCCTGGTTGACCGGTCGGATTGACCCATCCGCAAGGGAGACCGTCGCCAATGTGATTTTGTTGCCCTCATAGACGGAGGCAGCCAGAGTGTCTGCGTGCGGTGACCACGCCAGATAGCCAAAAAAAACGGGCTCGGCCATAATTTTGTGATTTGAATTGTCTGAGTTCGATACGACAAGCTGTTCATTGGGAGCGTTCGGACTAACGAAGGTCACGTAAGCCACCTGCTCGCCATTCGGAGACACGGCGATGGGCCCACACTTTGCCCGTTCGGAGATCGTCGTGGGAGGGCCGCCCAAGGTGGCGATACGTTGGAAAAGGCATGTTCGTGATTGATTGCCGGCATCCGGCTGTCGTGTGAAGTAAATGAAATTGCCGTCCGGGGAGAAGAGCAACGTTTCGAATCTCTCGGCACTGGCCGGAATAATCACAACATCGCGCCCCGTGGCAACTTGCAACAATCTCAGGTCACGTTTTCCGCTGTCCAGATTCACGTAGGCGATGTAGCGCCCGTCGGGCGAGGCAGCTCCCCGGACTGCGTTGCCTGTACTTGTGAGGGCAACAATTTCGACGTTTCCGGATTGCGAGAAAGACTTTTCCCTGGAATGTCGCAGCCACCACATGACCGATAGCAGTATCAGTCCTGCGACGGCTGCTAAATAGGTCCAATTGCCCCTCACCCGGCTAGACGATGCAGGCTGGGCTGTGGATGCGTCGATTCTTCCGGAGCTGTACCCTTCCAATTCCCGCCGGAGCCGTTTCAGGTCAGTACGAAGCTCGGCCGCGCTCTGGTAGCGCAGATCTCTCTCCTTATCGAGCAACTTATTCACAATATCGGCGAATGACTGTGGTAACTCCGGCTTCAGGGCGACCGGTGGCGCGGGGGCACGATTGAGAATGGCGTCGAATATCACGGCACTGGTGGAACCGGGAAATGCGGGCCTCCCGGTGGCAGCTTCATAGAGCACCGCCCCGAAGGAGAAGAGATCACTACGATTATCTACATCCTCTGCG
>JBEKTR010000082.1:0-13415 GCA_049515835.1 Terriglobales bacterium | reverse complement strand
CGAAGCGATGGCCGCGTAGTAATAGGTTCAACTCTGGAAGAAGCCGGCTTCGACAAGCGAACGGACATTGACACGATCCAACGCCTGCAACATCGAGCCATAGCGTTAATGCCATCTTTGGGGGAAGCGCGAATTCACGAGTCCTGGGCAGGACTCCGTCCGGCCACTCCGGATGCACTGCCAATCATGGGAGAAACGGAAATCCAAGGTTACTTCCTCGCGACAGGCCATTTTCGAGATGGGATTTTACTGGCCCCAGCGACCGCCCGTGTCATGGCTCAGTTAATTGTAGGCAGAACGCCTGAAATCGACATTGCGGCATTTTCGCCGTTGCGCTATTCGTAGCGTAGCGCCTCGATTGGGTCGAGTCGCGCCGCCTTGATCGCGGGCAGCATGCCGCTGACGATGCCGACAAAACTGAGTATGGCCGTGGACCAGATGAGCGTGGCGCTATCAATAATGAGATGAATGTCGCCCTCGCTGGCATTCTCCTCAACCGCGCTCCACAAGGTGAGCGAACCGACGGACCATGAAACCAAGTAAGCCAGAACCACGCCTAACAATCCGCCCAGCGCCGTGATGACCAGCGCTTCCGCCAGAAATTGAAAGAGAATATGCCAGCGATGTGCCCCTAGAGCTTTTTCAACGCCGATCTCACGCGTACGCTGGGTCACCGATACCAGCATGATGTTCATCAAACCGACGCCCCCAATCCCGAGCGTTAGGAGGCCAATAAATCCCAGCAAAATCTTGATGCCGGTCGTGATCACATTGAGGTCCGCCAAGTCCGCAAACACATCGAAAACAAAGACTGCCCGGTCATCTTTCGGGTTGAAATCGTGATGGAAAGCCATGGAATCGCGGATGGCCTTAACAACTTTCGCGTGATCACCTTCGTACTCCATGACGATGGCGCTCAGATAGTAAGTATCGGCGAGATCATGCATGGCACTATAAGGCACATAAATGTGTGTATTGAGGTTGTCATCGCTGTTGTTGATGACGTGCTTTAGAACGCCCACGATTTGGTAAGAGATGCCGTCCAGACGAATGCTCTCTCCGATGGCGTTTTGCCCCGAAAAGAGCTTTTTCTTAATATCGGCGCCGACGAATGCAACTCGAGTATGGGTGTAATCGTCCGCTTCGCTGAATGAGCTTCCTTCGGCAAATTCCATTTTTCGCATCCGCGGGTAGTTCGCGTACACGCCGCTCACCGCATAAAGCCCGCTGCGCGTTCCGTAACTCACGCTGCTGTTCTGTTTCGCCACTTCCGGTGAGAGCTGTTTCAATAGCGGTACTTCATTCCGGATGTAGTCCATGTCGTTAATGGTGAGCTTCACTTCGCTGCCAGCCTTCGTGCCGCCCGCTTGCAGCGAAGTTCGTCCGGGAAACACAAAGACGAGGTTCGTGCCAAAAGAGCGAAATGCAGCCCAAAGGCCGCGTTCGAAACCGGAACCATAGGCGAGTAGTAGTACAACCGTCGCAATACCCCATGCCATTCCGAGCATGGTAAGCGCGGAACGCCGCTTGTTATGGCGAAGTGCTTCGTATGCCTGAATGCCAAGGTCTCGAACCATAATTATTCCTGCCTCAATGCCTCTACGGGCGCCATAAGAGCCGCCTGACGGGCCGGATAGAGCCCTGCCCCGATACCTGCGATGGCCAGCGACAGAATCGCGATTACGGCCGACGAGGGCACCAACTGAGGAGTATCAAATCCCTCGGGTGAAGGCAGCAAGCCCAGCAGCGTCATGAATCCACTGGCAATCAATAGGCCGATCCCCCCACTGAACAAAGTCAGAAACACGCCTTCCACAAAGAACTGTGTCAGAATGTTGCGGTGCGTCGCGCCCAAAGCCTTGCGAAGTCCAATTTCGCGAGTGCGTTCCGTCACCGAAACCAGCATGATGTTGACGATGCCGATCGCGCCTAGTCCCAATGTGACTAGACCGACCACTCCCAAGAAGTAGTCCATCGCGTCAAAGATCTTGTCCACGCGCTGGGAATTCTCAATTGTGTCCCAATCTTCGAAGGCATCTTCGAGCTTTGGGTCGAAATTGTGCCGTCTCGCGATAATTTGGTGAATTTCCTGCACAGCTGCCAGATGGTCTGCCTTATGGATGGGGCGATAGTTGATAAAGCTGATCGCGTTCTCGGCTCTATCTTGTTTTAGGCGAAACAGGTTCCGCATGGTTTCAATGGGAATAAAGATTCGTGCATTCGTGCCGTTATTTCCATCCTGGCCGACTTTTGAGAGCACTCCGATCACATCGAAGCGAATACCGTTTAATAGAATCGTGGAACCCACCGCCGGGCGCCCGGGAAAGACGTTCTTCAATAGTTCCCATCCCACGATTGCGACGCGCCGCGTTTGGGCATTGTCTTCATCGTTGAACCATCGGCCTGGTCCCACGGGCACGTTGCGTATCTCGTTATAGGAAGGCGCAACCCCGAAAACTTGTCCGTTCGTCGAACCGTAGTCGCTGACCGCCCGAATATCTTCGCGATTTAATACCGGGGAAATCGCGCGTAGTGTTCGAGCTTCGCTGCGGATGGCAATGTAGTCGTCATAAGAGAAATAATAGGTCTGGCCAGAAAGCGAATTGCCAGCTACCGCTGGAATGCGCCCCGGAAAGGTAAACATAATATCTTGCCCGAGATTTGCAAGTTGTTTGGCTTGACCGCTGCGAAATCCTTCGCCAAGTCCTACCAGCAGCAGGAGTGAGCCGACGCCCCAGGCAATGCCGAACATAGTTAAGAAAGAACGAAGTTTGTGCGCCCACAGTGTGGCCAACGATTGCCGGACGATTTCGATGAGAGTTCTCATATTTATCGCCCCACGCCGCCGGGGAGGACAGCGTGAGGCCCATTACCGGTCGCTTCGGGTGGTCTCAAGTCCCCTGCGTCCGTCCCTAGAGATACGCAAAGTTAAGGATTTAAGTTCCTAATCCTTGTCTGTACGTAGAGACAGTGCAATCAAAAATGGGATAGGGCAAAGTATGTAAAATCCTTGTTCGTCCCCATACCTGTTAGAGACTTTTTTCCACTCTCGCTTGTGTCAAAAACGCCTGGCAGCACGCTCTTGACGTGTTAAATTCATTGGAAGTCTTGCTTTAATTTGCTGTTTTTGACTCTTGGAGCCGCCCCATGACTTTCCCCGCACGTTATGTTCAAGTAATTCTTCTGATTTTGTTGCTCGCTTGCGGAATTGTGGCTTTCGCCGCAGATCCAGTTGGTGTTCCGCCCTTGCCGAAGGTAATTTCGGTTACCTCTTTGGGTTCTGTCCAACAGAACCCGGTCATCTATGGCCGCGATGGCACGTTCAGCGCCGTGATAGAAGGCAGATCGGTTTGGACGTTTGGCGATACGCCAATGTCGGTGCCTGGCATCTTGGGGAATTCCTGGGATGACAATTCCCTTTCATGGACCTCAAACCTGGACGCGTCCAAGGGAATTAACTTGAATCATGACTTGCTTGATAGCACAGGCGCACCTGCCGAATTTCTGCCTTATCTTCCGTGGGAAGCGAAGTACAACTACGAGCATGACAATAACCACTGCACCATTAAGCCGTGCGGGGCTGAGTTTGCTATGTGGGATGGCCCGGTCGTGAGCGATCCGGCGCGAAATCGGACGCTGTTTTACTACTACGAGCTTTACCGTGGCGTTCCGGGGATGTCGGGATGGGACACCGTCGGGGGAGGGATCGCGGTTTACACGCCGGGTCAGGGCATAACCCGACCGATTGAAAGAGCGGGCAGCAAGACGCCGACATTACTGTGGGGGCGAACAGACGAGGAATTTAATTCCGGAGCGCTGGTTGTCGACGACATCCTCTATTCCTATGGTTGTGTGGGCGGATTTCTAGTAGACAATTGTCAGGTAGCGCAAGTTCCGTTGGCCGACGCGCTTGACATCACCAAGTGGACTTATTACTCCGGCAACGACGTCTGGAGTACAAATCCGGCCGATGCGGTCACGATCTTCCAGGGCGGCGCAGCTGCCAATGTTGTTTTTTACAACGCTTACCTGGGCGTTTATATGAATATTTACAATCCAGCCCTGACTAACGACATGTATTGCATGGTTTCATACACGCCGTGGGGACCGTGGTCCAAAGGCCAGTTTCTTTTCAAAGGAGAAACGCCGTATCAGGGAAGCGTGAACTACACCGGCCAGGCGCACGTCGAGTTTGCCCAAGGCAACGGACAAACTCAATATGTAACTTATGCGCATCCCAATGGATTCTTGCGCGAAGATCTTCCGTTGACCCAAGTGGTGTTTGAAAAACCTTAAGACAAGGGCGGCTTAGGTAGGCAATCACAAGTAATCGTTACTACTCAGTTGCGGACCAAAGAGTCTATTCATAAGGGGTGTCGGCGGCTTATAATATTGTCTTGGCCCCAAAATACTCCATCGTAGTGCCCCTGCATAACGAGCAGGAAAACGTCCCGGATCTCTACGACCGCCTCAAGGCGGTCATGGAGGCGAACGGGGAGACGTTTGAAATTGTCTTGGTAGACGATGGTTCGCGTGATCACACTTTCAATCTTCTCCGCGAGATTGCCGCCATTGATAGCCGTGTAACGGTCGTTAGGCTACGCCGTAACTTTGGTCAGACTTCAGCTTTGGCGGCGGGCTTCGATCACGCTCGTGGTGAATACATCATCGCAATGGACGGCGATTTGCAGCACGATCCTGCTGACATTCCGATCTTTCTCGAAAAGATCGCCGAGGGTTACGACATTGTCAGCGGATGGCGCAAAGTCCGGATTGACAACTACTGGCTGCGCCGTTTCCCTTCGCGCTGCGCGAATTGGCTGATGGCAAAGTTGAGTGGCGTGGATATTCATGATTTTGGGACCACGTTTAAAGCTTATCGCCGAGAAATTCTCGAGCAAGTGCCGCTGTATGGCGAATTGCACCGTTTTATCCCGGCATTGGCGTCGTGGCACGGGGCGTCGATCTGTGAAGTTCCGATTCGCAATGTCAATCGCGAACGCGGTGTTTCGCATTACGGAATTTCGCGTACATTCCGCGTATTTTTCGACCTGATCACGATTCGCTTTCTGCTGCGTTATCTTTCGCGACCATTGCACTTCTTCGGCACCTTAGGGATGTTGAGCATCTTTGCAGGCACGGGCGTGACCGGCTGGTTGCTGATTGAGAAATTCCTGCACAACGCTTCGGTGATGACAGCGCACGGCCCGCTCATGATCTTCGCGGCTGTTCTTTTGCTGGCAGGCCTGAATCTTCTGGCAGTCGGTCTTCTCGGCGAGATGCAGGTACGGCATTATCACGAGCCGACTCGACGCGCGCCGTATTCTATCGAGCGTATTCTTCGCGCCCAGAGCAGCGAAGAACACAGCGTGTCAGAATAAGTTTGGGCAGGACATTTCTGTCCGCCCAATTTCATTAAGCGCCTTGCGCCGCTGCGTTGAGCTTTCTGCGAATAAAGGCGTAATTCAACCCCGGTAGGGGGTTGAAGTTCTTCGCCTTCGTGAAATACTCTTGCGATTTTGCCTTATCGCCCTGCCCCTGATAAGCCTGCCCCAATCGATATAAGTTGTAAGGATTCTGCAAATTCGCCTTTTGTAGTTCGGAAACTGCGGCTGAGTAATCTTTCGCCGCCAGCGCAATTCGCCCTAGAATTTCATGCTCCTGCTGGACTTGCGCAGGATTATTCGACGCCTGAGCACCTTTCCCGAATTCCTCCGCATGCATTCTGGCCACTGCCAAATCTTTCTTACCAATGGCGACTGCGGCTTCGTTGAAGTGATGGAGCAACGCTGAATTATCCTTGATTTCCTGCGACTGGTTTGAGCTGGCAATCATTTGGAAGGATGTATCGAAGCTTTTCGCCGCGCCCGCGTAATCCTGCTTGGCAAGTTGAATGTTGCCCTCAGCTTGCAAGTCTGCTGCCATCGAAACCACGTCGTTCTTCTTTTGTGCGACAGCATACTCTTTTGCCATCGCTTTTAACGCATCGTCGAATTTGCCCCTATCGGAGGCGACAACCGCCATTCCAAAATAAGCGGTCCGCAGTTCGCCATCACTGCGCGCCCGGTCGGCCATGGTTTGCAGTTCAGCATTGGCCTCGTCTGGACGATTGAGGTACAGATAGTCGGCAGAAATACCGAAGTGCGATGGCGCAAAGTGCGGGTCCATCGAAAGCGCCTTGTGGTATTCCACAAGCGACTCATCGAACTTCCCTTCCTTTAACAGAAGTTCAGCATACGAATCGTAAGGGTTGGGGTCGTTGGGGATCAACAAAATGTACTTTTGAAAAGCCTGCTCTGCATTCGCATACTCCTCCCGCTGACGATACGTATAACCGAGCTGATTGTAGGTCGCCGAAAAATCCGGCGCGATCTCCGTGGCTTTTTTCAAGTGCTCAACCGCTTTGTCCAAATCCTGAATCGCAAAATAATAGGTTCCCAGCGTCAATTGCGCGCGTTCATCATTGGGATATTCAGCCACGGCCTTTTCCAGAAACTCTTTTTGCTTTACCGCGTCACCATTGTTCGCCGCCTGTGCGGCAAGAATTAGTAATCTCTCGCCATCGGATACTTTGTCTGATAGGTTCAGCGCATTTTGCAAGTGCTCCTGGAACTCTTTGGTCGTGGGAGAGTTGGTCGCGCGATAAAACTCGGCAGTCGCAAACGTCGGATCCATTGAAATAGCCTGGTCAAAGTGTGCTAGCGATTCGTGGGCCAGCAATTTGTCAGAAAGATCGCGCCCCGCCAAGAATTCGTTACGGGCTTCCTCCGATTCGGTTGTGATAGGAATCTTGCCATTGTCGGAGGAAGCCGCGACGTTGGCTTTATTGCAGCCAGTCCAAATCATTGCGCCCGATGTAAGCAATGCAATGTGGAGCGCTAACTTCCAATTCCTGAAAGATATATTTCGTACGGGCATGGTCCGCCTCCTGAGATGTGTTCGTTAGAGATAGAGAGGAAGTGGAAAAGTCGGATAGCGGGAAAAGTTGTAAAAAGAAGTGAACTGCATAACAGCTTCGTGTTATGCAGAAAAACTCAGGCTATTTACCGAACGCTTCTTTGTTCACGACGTATGGCATCTTGGTTAGATCGCCGCCGTAATTACTTTCGAGCACGTCAATCATGCCCTGCGCGCAGCGCCCAGCCATGCCTTTGTTGGGATCGGTCGAGAGCCGAGTGATTTTCCCAGCGCTGGCGAAGTGCGGAAGCAAACGGCAGCGGTCTTCAATCGCAGGATCGCGCAACGGCGAGTCAGCGGCCAACGGTTCTTTTTCGTAAACGTCCAGAGCGGCACCGCCAATCCATTTCTCGCGCAGCGCTTTGGCAAGCGCTGCTTCATCCACAACGGGTCCTCGCGAGGTATTGACCAGAAAAGCAGTTGGCTTCATCTTGCGCAGATTGATCTCGTTGAAAAGATGATAAGTCGGAGCGTCGCTTTCACCCTCGCGCAATAACGGCACGTGCACGCTGACGAAATCCGCCTGCGAAAGAGCTTCATCGAGGGAAACATATTTAATCCAGGTTCTTTCGCGCTGAATGCCACGGGTGTGGCGCAAATCCATCGTTTCCTGAATGGCTTTAACGTAACCATGGTTCTGATATGCCGGGTCGTAGCAGAGAATGTTCATGTCGAATCCAGCGCACTTCTTGATCATGGCCAGACCGATTCGTCCAGTGCCGATGATGGCGATAGTTTTGCCGGTAACTTCGTCGCCCAGAGAGGGCAGATAGGGGTGCCAATATCCCCATTCGTTTTCGCGGGTAAGATGTTCGGCAGTCCAAAGTTTGCGGGCGAGATCACCGAGGATGAAGAAAGCGAACTCCGCGGTCGCTTCGGTCAAAACATCGGCTGTGTTCGTAAACGGAATCTTGTATTTATTCGCGTCGGCCCGGTTGATGTTGTCGAAACCGACCGCAATTTGCGAAACGACTTTAAGCTTGCCGTTGCCTGCCTCGAAAACCTCCGCGTCAATTTTGTCGCGAAGCGTCGTGATCAGCCCGTCAATTCCAGACTTTACCTTTTCGATAATCAGGTTCTTCGGGGGGGCTTCTGGTTGCGGATAGACTTCAACTTCGTATCCACGGTTGCGCAGAAGAGTGATGGATTCTCCAATGTCACAGGTGGCAAAAATTCGAAATTTGTTAGGCATGGGCTTTCTAGGACCGCGAATATAAAGAACTGAGAATGCTAAAACCTCCAGCGTGTTGCAGTCGTCGGAAACTTCTTCTCCAAGAGGCCGAAAACGACGCGGGGCTGAACGCGATAAATCGGTGATCCCATCGCACTGACATCCACTTTGTATTTCTTCTGGTAAACCTTCGCGACTTCGGCCATCTTTCTGTGATCCGCCAATTGCCTAGCGAGACCTTCCATAATCACAGCTTCTGCCGAATCCTCCGAGCAAATCACACAACGAGGATTCGAGACCAAATTTCGTGCCTTGCGAGTTTGCCGGCCAGTACTGAAATAAAAGACGTTCTGCAACCAGACTCCCCAAACCGGCATTACGTGCGGACTTCCATCTGGCCGGACAGTTGCCACCCAATACTGATGGCTCTTGGCGATCCGGTCGTTCGCCCACTTCCACGGCAATATTCCCTTTTTGCTCTTGCTAATACCATAGTCGGGAATGTTGGGCCGCGATGCTTTCGGCGATTTCACGCTGCCGTGCATGATCAAACCTTACAAACTACAGGTTCTTTTTTGTCCATTCATCCACGCGATCAAGCGCGGCAGTCAGGTTGTCGAGCGAATTGGCGATGCTGAACCGTAGATAGCCTTCGCCATAATCGCCGAATGCGGTTCCCGAAAGACAGGCCACGCCTGCTTGTTCCAGCATGGCGTCAGCAAGCTTCTTCGACTTCCAGCCGGTCTTTGTGATATTGGGAAAAACGTAAAAGGCGCCCTTCGGCATCCGACAAGAAAAACCTTTAATTCGATTGAGCCGATCCACCACGACGTCGCGCCGGCGATGGAACTCTTCGCGCATATGGTCAACCGAGCTTTGATCTCCGCGCAGGGCCTCAATTCCGGCAATTTGCGTGAAGCTCGCCGTGCAAGAGTTCGAGTTCGTCATGAGTCGCGTGATCTGCGTGGCCAAATCAGCCCGCATGACGCCATAACCCATCCGCCATCCCGTCATGGCGTAAGTCTTGGAGAATCCGTCGAGTAGAATCGTCCGTTCCTGGAAGCCCGGCACTGACATGATCGAATAGTGCTCGCCATCGAAAATCAGGCGGCCGTAGATTTCGTCGGAAAGGATCATGATGTTGCGGTCACCGATGACTTGGGCAATCTCGCGAATCTGGCCTCGATCAAGCACGCCGCCCGTCGGGTTATGAGGCGAGTTTAGAATAATCAGCTTGGTACGATCCGTGATCAACGACGCCAACTCGTTAACATCGAAACCAAAGTCGCGTTCTTCACGCAGCTTTATCGGCACCGCTCTCGCGCCGACATAATTGATCATCGACTCGTAAATTGGGAACCCGGGATTGGGATAAATCACTTCATCCCCGACGTCGGCGAGCGCAAGTATGGTGAAGAAGATAATGGGCTTGCCGCCGGGAACGACGACGACTTCTTCGCTCTTGACTTCGACTTTGCGGGTACGGCTGACTTCTTCCGCGATGGCTTGCCGTAGTTCAGGCAGTCCTGCGGAAGGACCGTAGTGGGTCCATCCCCCCTGAAGCGCCTTTACCCCGGCATCCACTACATTTTTGGGAGTATCGAAGTCGGGTTCCCCGATCTCCAAATGGATAATGTTCTTGCCTTGCCGCTCTAGTGCGCGGGCCTTATTCAGGACTTCAAAGGCTGTTTCTGTACCGAGACGCGACATGCGCTCGGCCAAACGAAGTTCGTGCTGGATAGCTTTCTGCATAAGAATGACCGGACAAAACGCTCTATTATAACTCTGAAAGACACCCCCTAGTTTCGGCATGGGTGCTTCGAATTGTAACCCGCGAAACTTTTTTATGGCAGGCGGGTTTCAGATGTTAGGGTGAATAACAGCATGCGAATCTATCGTCTGGCCTTAAATTTATTGTTTGCGACTAGCATCTTGAGTTTCGCTGTTTCTTCGTTCTCGCAGGCAGCATTTGCGCAGAATGCGCCGCCACCGGTCCCGCCTCCGCAAGCGGCACCAGGTGATACCACTAAGCCGGCGGGCGGCAAGTGGGTGGAAACCGCTGCTGTTGAAGAAAAAATGACCGGCAAGCAGCGCATCCGTTTCGAACTCGAAGCGGACAATTTCCTGCCCGGAGCCGAAGCGCGCCCCAAACTTATTCTGTTTTGCGTCGGGGGCAAATTAAAGCTGGGGGATTTTCGTCCCAACATCCGCCTAGCGCCCCCTAATCGCGCCAGCTTTGGTGGCCGCCCGCGCTTGAAAGTGATGGTCCGTGTGGACAACACCCACTACAACAAAAATTGGGATTGGGTGAACGGCGACTTTCTCGCCATGGATGAAGACACCGTCCGCAAGCTGATCAAGTCTTCCATCTTTAAGATTCAGATTGATACGCGGCAAGGCATACAGATCGCCGAGTTTTCGACGGGCGGCCTTAACCTGGCCCAAGTCAAGCAGGATTGCAGCTTGAAACCGTTGAGTCACGCTTACTGAGTTTTGCCAGGAATCTAATCGCAGGTATAAAAATTTCGCATCGAGGATTTTGCTTCCAATTCTCGGGCGCCACATCTAATTCTCATTGTTAGTCGCGCGTTTGCGTGTACGAGTTCGACTGAAACGAACTCACGAGTGAGCTAACAAAGAGAACCCAATGCAGCCCGCTGACCACCCCGCAACTTGGAAGACGCTGCTCGCCTTCGGCATCATTTACTTCGTCTGGGGCTCGACATTTTACGCCATCCGCGTCGGAGTGCACGAAGTGCCGCCGTTCCTCCTCGCCGCCATGCGCTTTTTTGCCGCCGGAGCCGTTCTTTTCGCTTGGCTGCGGGCCACCGGCACGCCTAATCCGACTGCACGCCAATGGGTCGGCGCCACGCTGCTCGGCGCGATCATCTTCGTACTCGATTATGGCTGCCTCTTCTGGGCCGAACAACGGGTGCCTTCGGGCATCGCCGCGGTCGTGCTGGCCTGCATTCCCGTCTTCATGACTTTGCTGGAGATCATCATTCTTCGCACTCAGCAGCTCACGTTTCGCCTTGGCGTCGCTTTGTTCATCGGAATGCTCGGCGTGGCCGTTCTGGTGAACCGTTCGTTCAGCCTAGGACAGGCCCCCATTGATCGCGCCGGTACGTTGGCACTGGTCTTCGCCGCGTTCAGCTGGTCCATCGCGTCCATCCTTACCAAGCGCGTCACTTTGCCCGAATCGAAGCCCATGAGTTCCGCCGCCCAAATGCTCACCGGAGGAACCCTGCTCTTCGTCTTGACCGCCGTGACCGGCGAGTTCTCCGGCTTCCGCGCGCAGAGCGTTTCCCTCAACGCCTGGTTCGCGCTCGTCTATCTGATTATTTTCGGATCAATTATTGGCTTTACCGCCTACGTCTGGCTGCTGCACTACGAATCGCCCACCAAAGTCGGGACTTATGCCTATGTCAATCCTGTGGTCGCCGTCGCCCTTGGATACTTCATCGGCGGCGAACCCGTCGGCCTACGCACGCTTCTAGGGACGTTGTTAGTGCTGGTCAGCGTGATTACGATCACCACGACACCGAAAAAAGCTAATGTAAAATCTAAATTTGATCCGCAGGAAGCGTTGTCAGCAGCCACGCGTGAGGCTTAGTAGATCTCTAGCGAATGCCCAAGAGTGCTGATAAATATCCGCGCACTTTACCCACCAGTGCTGGCTCGGCCTTAGAATGAAAAACAATTCCACGTCCCTCCCAATCCAAACTCTTCACATGATCCACAAGGACTACGCCCTCTTTGCCAGCCAGCATCACCGGTAGTGCAAACGGGTATGGCTTCCTTTTGCTCGTCAATGGGCAAACTACTGCCAGACCGCTAGCGCGATTGTATTCGCGTACTGTCAGTACAAGGGCGGGACGCCGATGTGCCTGTTCCCGTCCGACCTGCGGGTCGAAATCAAGCCATGCTATGTCCCCCGCGTCGGGAACATATCGGGCTACCATTCGACGATTTCCTTTCCGCGTGCCGGACCCCATTTAGTTTCGGGGTAGCGATTTTCTGGGGTAATCTTGGCAACAAGTTCGGCCAGAGTAGGAATTGGGTCCTCGGATCTGAATTCGATCCGGCCTTTCACCGCTTTAATCCGGAGTGGATCTCCTTCTTTTACGCGAGCCACCTCGGCCACCGATTTTGGAATCCGAACCGCCAGACTATTGCCCCACTTCAAGACTTGGGCCTTCGGCATCGCAATTTCCTCCGTATATACATAGTATATACGCCATAACAGGACAATGCAACGGGAGTTCGATCACGGCCTCGTCATCTTCTCCGGCTTCATCAACTGATGGAATTCCTCTTCGGTGAGGTATCCCAGCTTCAGCGCGGCTTCGAGCAGGCCGGTCTTATCCACGTGCGCAGTGTGCGCAATCTTCGCGGCTTTGTCGTATCCCACCTTCGGAGCTAGCGCTGTCACCAGCATCAGCGAATTCTTCACATACCAGTCAACCTTGGCGCGGTCCACTTCAATGCCTTTGATCATGAACTCGACATAACCGTGGCAGGCGTCGGCGATAAGCGTCACCGAATGGAGAAAGTTGTAAATGATGACAGGCTTAAAAACGTTAAGCTCGAAGTTGCCCTGCGATCCGGCAAATCCAATGGCCGCCGTCGCGCCATGCACCTGCGCGCAGACCATGGTCATGGCTTCGCACTGCGTCGGATTCACCTTGCCCGGCATAATGGACGATCCCGGCTCGTTTTCTGGAATCGATAGCTCACCCAATCCGCAACGCGGCCCCGAAGCCAGCCAGCGAATGTCGTTCGAGATTTTCATAAACGATGCCGCCAGCGTTTCCATCGCGCCCTGAGCAAACACCAGTTCGTCGTGCGCCGAAAGCGCCGCAAATTTATTGGGATGTGAACGGAACGGCAACCCCGTCAGCTCCGCAATCTTTTTTGCCGCCCGCTCTGCAAACTCCGGATGCGCATTCAACCCCGTGCCCACCGCCGTGCCACCAATCGCCAGGTCGTACAGCCCGTCCAGCGTTTGTTCCAATCTTCTTACGTCACGCGCCAGTAGGCTCGCCCATCCGCCAAATTCCTGGCCAAATGTTAGCGGCACCGCATCCTGCAAATGCGTGCGGCCAATCTTGACGATGCCTTTAAATTCCCTCGCCTTGGCCGCGATCGCATCATGCACGCTCTTCACCGCCGGGATCAGCTTGTTCTTCACCCGCTCCGTTGCCGCAATGTGCATGGCCGTGGGAAACGTGTCGTTCGAGATTTTCATAAACGATGCCGCCAGCGTTTCCATCGCGCCCTGAGCAAA
>JBEKTR010000081.1:0-13431 GCA_049515835.1 Terriglobales bacterium | reverse complement strand
CATCGTCTCCGCTTCCGCCTTCTCGAGCGCCGGAGGAATTGCGCGATCGTCGCTCGCGATCACGAACCACGAGGGCTTGCTCTTCCACGCTGCGGTAGTGACGGTTGCGGTAAAGGCAGATGCCGCTAAAGGACCTTGCGTCGCTGTCACGAGTTTCTTTTCGGCATCCGTAAGATCCTGGGCGAAGTCCTCAGCGACGCCCTTTGGAGTCAACGCCAGAAAACCTTGCGCATCGGGCCGCAGTTCGCCGCCTAGCGGAGTTGGCGGGTAGGGCTTACTGATGGAAACGATAGACTCGCCATCTCCGGGAGCGAAAGCTGCTACGTAAACCAGACCAACAACCTTTGGGTCGTTCCCGGCTTCCGTGATGACTACGCCACCATAGGAGTGGCCGACCAGAATTACAGGGCCATCCTGCAGAGCGATGGCGCGCTTTGTCGCCGCAACGTCGTCGCCCAACGACGTGAGCGGGTTTTGCACGGCGATTACGTGAAATCCTTTGGCTTCTAGCAACGGAATCACCTTTGACCAGCTTGAACCATCGGCCCAGGCCCCGTGAACCAGCACGATGTTCTTAGTGACTGTCTGAGCGGCGGCGCCAGTGGCGAGCGTGGCCGCAAGAATGAAACCGACGAGTGTGACAAAAGCGGTACGATACAGGTGCGAGATCTTCATATATTTTCTCCTTAACGTATTTAGGTAAAAAGTGTTTAGACAATGGTGGTTGGAGTTAGGAAAGAGCGACCTCGCTGACGACTTCTTGCTGGCCTTCTCATCAAAACACAAAGGGCTCCCTGCCCGGCATAGAACGTCGTTGTCGTAACCCGGACATGAATTAAATATGCGCCGCGCAGGACGAGCGCGCAATTGGACGTTGGTACCGGTTGGTCGGAATTTAAAGAGCAGATCCCGGGATTAAAGACGTGGAGGGGATGGAAAACAGATTCCTCGCAGGTTCTCACTGGCCCTACGAACAACTCGAATGACAATGGGTTATGGCCGTTTAAGTATTTCAGGGAGAAAATCCCCTTGATCCGCGTTTGTTTTTTGCTGTTTCGCGGCGTATATTTGTACATGAGAACTGTTGTGTAGTACCGAGCATTTGGCGAAACACACCAGTGGGCGCAAGCCCACTTTTTATTTCGGCAATAATCGGGCGGCCCAAAACGACGGCAAGTTATTGGATACATGGCATTTGACATCGAAAAGGTGCGTGAAATTGTGGAACGCGTGGCGCGTTCCAGCGGCCTTGAAGTTGTCGAAGTTGAGTTGCGTGGCGGTGGCAAGGCCCGCATGCTCCGGCTGGTGATTGATAGACCGGGCGGGGTCACGCACGAAGACTGCGCAAGCATGTCGCGGGAAGTGGGTACCATCCTCGATGCGGAGGATGTAATGCCGGGAGCAAATTACACGCTCGAAGTTTCTTCTCCGGGACTGGATCGAAAACTGTCGAAAGCTGCTGATTTTGAACGGTTTGCCGGCAGCCGGGTGAAGCTGACAACCTACGCTCCGGTCGATGGCGAAAGGCGTTTTGAAGGCAAGCTGGAAGCCTTCGCCGAGGGCAAGCTCTCACTGGATGTGAGTCCGGCGAAAAAGAAGCCGAAGCCGAAAGCGGAAGTTGCGAAGGCCGAAGTTGCTGCGAAGAAGATTGAGATTGAACTGGCGAACGTCGAGAAGGCGAACCTGGTTCCTGAGTTTTAGAAATTTGTGATTTTGGTCTCCTTATGGCAAGTGAACTCTATAACACGATTGACGCGCTGAGCAGAGAGAAAGGCATCGATCCGCAGATCGTAGTCACTGCGGTGGAAGATGCCATTGTTGTAGCCACGCGCAAGTATTACAAGACGCAGGAGAATCTCCGCGCCGAACTGGACAAGAACACGGGAAAGATCCGCGCTTACGCGGTGAAGACCGTGGTAGAAACGCCGGAGCAGGTAGAAGATCCTGTGCAACAGATGAGCCTCGAAGAGGCCCGCAAGCTCAATCCGGAGATTGAAGTGGGCGGCGAGTTGCAGTTCCCGAAAGAGACGGAAGGCATTCTAGGCCGCATTGCCGCGCAACTGGCGAAGCAGGTGATTTTCCAGAAGGTGCGCGAAGCGGAACGCGACACGGTTTATAACGACTACATCGGTCGCGTCGGCGAAATCGTCAATGCCCAAGTGAAGCGGATTGAAGGGCCAGATGTGATTCTGGATCTCGGCAAGGCCGAAGCAAAGATGGGCCGCAAAGAACAGTCGCGCCTGGAGTCATTCGCGATTGGCGAACGGGTGCGGGTTGTGATTTCGCGTGTGGATCGCGCCTCCAAAGGACCCGCAGTGATTGCTTCGCGGGCCGCGCCGGAGTTGGTGCAGACGCTGTTCCAGAGCGAAGTTCCTGAAATCTATGACGGCACGGTGGTGATTCGCGCGATTGCCCGCGAAGCCGGCGAGCGCACGAAAATCGCCGTCATGTCGAAAGATAAAGACGTGGACGCAGTGGGCGCATGCGTGGGTATGAAGGGCATGCGTGTGCAGTCGATCATCCGCGAACTGCGCGGAGAAAAAATCGACATCATCGAATATCACGAAGATCCGGCTACCTTTGCCGAGAAGGCTTTGCAGCCGGCCAAGGTGAGCCGCGTCACCGTTGTGGATAGCCAGGAAAAACACCTGGAAGTCGTGGTGGACGACAGCCAGCTATCGCTGGCCATCGGCAAGAAGGGGCAGAACGTCCGGCTGGCGGCGAAGCTGCTTGGCTGGAAGATCGACATCAAGAGCGAGGAAGAGAAGCGGCAGGAAGTGGAACAGCAGATGTCGGCGATGGTGGTGCCGACGTCGACTCCGCTGGAGAGTGTGCCGGGCCTCGGCGAAGGCGTGGTCGAGAAGCTGACGGCGGCGGGCGTGACGACGGTGGAGGCTCTTGCCGACATGACGCCGGAGCAGCTTGAGGCGATTGAAGGTATTGGCCCCAAAACGGTGGAAAAAATCAGTCTGGCGGTAAATAATTACTTTGCCAGCCTGGAAGGCACAGTTGCCGCGGAAGGCGAAGGCGCCGAGGAAATCGTTGCAGTTGAGGGCGAAGCCGAAGAACCCGTAGCCGAAGTTGCGGCTGCCGAAGCCGAACCGGCGGCGGAAACCGAAACATTGCAGGCTTTGGAATTAAAATCGGAATTAGATTCCGAGACCGAAGAACGCAAGGATGAAGCACAGTAGCGTGTCATCCACACGACACGGCAGTAGACACGGCAAACGTTCAATTGGGGCAGCTATGAAGAATTAACCGAATAGCGCAGAGGAAAAAAGAGGCGGATGAGCAAGATTCGAATCAACGATCTGGCAAGAGAACTGGAAGTAAAGAGCAAAGCGATTCTTGATGCTCTAACGGCAGTCGGAGTTGCGGAGAAGAAGACTCATTCCAGCTCGCTTGAAGAGCACGAAGCCGATAAAGTACGCCGCCATTTGCGCGGATCGGCGGAGTCCGCCTCCGCGAAGTCCGCGCGTTCCGCCCGCAGCGAAGCCGAAGGCATTAAGACCAAGATTGATCTTTCCAATATTTCCAAGCCCGGCGACGTGCTAAAAGCCATCATCAGCAAGCAGCAACCGGCCGCGCCCACAGCGCCGACGCCACGTCCCGTGGCAGTGAATCCCGTCGCCACAGAGGCAAAACCGGCCGCGCCTGCGGCCCAAGCGCCCGTTTCTGCGCCGGTTTCCCCTGCGGCGCCGCCGCGCATGATTGTGCCGACGCACGTGGAACGGCGGACGTTCACCGTTCCGCAAGCCGCGCCGCCAAAATCAGTTGAGACTCCCGCGGCCAGCACGCTATCGGCTCCGGTGGCAGCCGCACCCACAGCACCCTCCGCAAGTACCAGCGCGACTCCAGCACGACCCGGCGGACCGACGGCGCCCCGACCCGGAGTCCCAATCGCCCAGCGGCCGATTGTGCAGCCTAGGATGATAGTGCCGCAAACGGGCCCACGTCCGGTGTATAAGGCACCGATACCTCCCGCAGGAGCGGCACCCCAAGGCTCAACGGTGGGGTCAACAATGCGCCCTGCTCCGGGACGGCCCGTGCCCGGTCAACCGATCTTTCAGCGCCCTCGCCCTGCTGGTTTCCCACCCGGAGCAGCGCGGCCGCCTTTGCGTCCCGGCGAACGGCGTCCGATGCATCCGACGCGGCAATCGCCGACGGGTACTCGTCCGCTTGGCGTAGGGCCGGCTTTGCCGCCGCCGGGCACGTCGCCGCGGCCCGGGAGCCGTCCGGGAGCTCCTTCCAGGAGACCTGGACAACGCTATGTGCCACGAGGCGTAAAAGAAGGCCCGATGAAGGGCTATACGCCGCCGCCTCGGCCATCTCTCTCGAACGAGCCGATGCCGATCACGCGGACGATCACGATTAACGAAGGCATCAGTGTTAAAGACCTGGCGGAAAAGCTGGAAATCCGGGCGAAGGATCTGATTGCGCGGTTGTTGCTCCGCGGAGTTTTCGCAACCATCAACCAGACGCTGGATACGGAATTGGCGAGCGAAATGGCGCGATTCTTCGGGGCCGAGACGAACGTGATCAGCTTCGAGGAACAGAACGCGAACGACATTGCCGAGAGTAATACGTCGGAAGAAGGGACGCCGAGCGAAGGCCTTCCGCGTCCACCAGTGGTCACAATCATGGGCCACGTCGATCACGGCAAGACGACTTTACTCGACTCGATTCGTTCGACCGATGTTGCCGGCGGCGAGGCAGGTGGAATCACGCAGCATATTGGCGCGTACAAAGTCACGATTCACGATAAAAACTCGCCGGCTTACGGACGGCAAATCGTATTCCTGGATACGCCGGGTCACGAGGCATTTACCCGGATGCGTTCGCGCGGAGCGAAAGCTACGGACATCGTTGTCTTAGTGGTCGCTGCGGACGACGGAGTGATGCCGCAAACGCTTGAGGCGATTGACCACGCGCACGCCGCGGAAGTGCCAATCATTGTCGCCGTGAATAAGATTGATAAACCGGATGCGATGCCGGACCGGGTGAAAAAGCAACTCGCCGATCGTGGCTTGATGCCGGAGGACTGGGGCGGCACCACGGTATTTGTCGATGTCTCGGCAAAACAGAAAACCAATTTAAATCTGTTGCTCGAAATGATTTGCCTGACCGCCGATCTCCAGGAACTCAAGGCGTCGCCTGAGCGTCCGGCAAGCGGCTTGGTGCTGGAAGCGAAGCTGGATCGCGGGCGCGGTCCGGTCGCGACGATTCTGGTGCAGAACGGAACACTGCGCACCGGCGACAACTATGTAGTCGGCAATGTGTATGGGAAGATCCGCGCCATGTTCGACGACCGCGGTCACCCTGTAGAAGAAGCGCCCCCCTCCACGCCAGTCGAAATTCTGGGCATGGAAGGCTTGGCGCAAGCGGGCGACCAGTTTGTAGTGGTTGCGGACCGCGACAGAGCACGGGGCATTTCGGAGTACCGCGAGCAAAAAGCGCGCGAGGCTACTTTAGCCAAGAGTTCGCGGGTCTCGCTGGAAGGACTGGCGGACCAGATCAAGAGCGCCGGGATGAAGGAACTGAACGTCATCCTCAAGGCGGACGTGGGCGGTTCCGTGGAAGTTTTGTCGGACTTGCTCGCCAAGCTTTCGAATGAGAAGGTCTCGCTGAAACTTTTGCGATCGGGTGTGGGCGCGATCACTGAGGGGGATGTGCTGCTCGCGTCCGCGTCGAATGCGGTCATCATCGGATTCAACGTACGTCCGGAGCGCAAAGCGCAAGAAATCGCCGAGCAGGAAAAAGTGGACATCCGCCTGCACTCGATCATCTACGAACTGCAGGACGAGATCAAACGGGCCATGACCGGCCTGCTCGATCCGGTGTTCCGCGAGATTTACCAGGGCCGGGCGCAAGTTAAAGAAACATTCAGGATTCCGAAGGTGGGAACGATTGCCGGTTGCTCCGTCACCGATGGCCTCATCAAGCGCGATGCGTCAGTGCGCCTGCTTCGCGACAACATCGTCGTGTTTACGGGGAAGATCGGATCATTGCGACGCTTCAAGGACGATGCCAGCCAGGTCACAAATGGCATGGAGTGCGGTATTTCGATTGCCAACTACGGCGACATCAAGGCAGGCGATGTAATTGAGGCTTTTGTAACTGAGAAGGTCGCTGCCGAGGCCATGGCGTAAAGAGTCGTCAGGCAGTTGTCGTTTGTGATTGGCCATTAGCCGGTGCCAATTCGCGTTCACTCTAAGACGCATCTTCAGGTGCCGGAATTGCAAGCCCACGATGGGCTCTGTTTCTTCCGACTCACGACTAATGCCAATCGCCGTTCTGACCCTCGAACTTCATATTGAAGCTGCGCAATCGCTGAAAGACCGGCGGCACGTCGTCCGGAGCCTGAAAGACAAGCTGCGCCACAGTTTCAACATATCGGTCGCCGAGTTGGACGCAGGCGAATTGTGGAACCGTGCCACAATTGGCATCGTGAGTATTTCGAACTCGCGCGACTATCTGGATGGTTTGATGAAGAATGTAGAACGCTCTGCCGCGAAGATTGCGAACAATCAGGGAGCGGAACTGGCGGACTCATTCGTCGAGTTTATCTAGGGATCCCGAGCATCCGGCCAACCAACTCGCGGCGGTATCTACCCTGGCATGTTGCTGAAAATTCTTGAGTTCCTTGTCGGGCAGGTGGCGAGCGTTCGCCACAATCCACAGGCCGATTTTCTGATATTCTCAAGGGTTTTATCCGAGGTAAATGTGGAAAAGCGGGGAGCGAAGTACCATCGCGAGCGGCTGGCTGAGGCGTTACGCGAGGAAATCGAAGCCCTCATCGAGGGAGAGTTGGCCGATCCGCGCATTGGTCTCGCCAGCGTGACCAACGTAGCACTGGCGGATGATTCCCGGTCTGCGCGCGTTTTCGTGACCGTGTTAGGGGACGAAACCGAAGCAGAGCGCACTCAAGAGGGCTTAATGGCCGCCGTCGGCTTTGTGCGGCGTGAGGTCGGCGAACGGCTGCATTTGCGTCGTACGCCCGAATTGTATTTCCAGGTGGACCGTTCGGGACAGGCGGCGGCGCGCGTGGAACAACTGCTGCGGCGAGTGAAGAAAAGAAAAGACTAAAGAAGACACAAGCACATGGTGGAAGAAGTTCTCAGGCAAATCGCGCAAGGCAAGCGGTTCCTCGTGACCTCGCACGCCCGTCCGGATGGGGATGCCGTCGGATCGGCACTGGCTTGTTGCCAGATTTTGCGGAGCATGGGGAAACAGGCAGAAGTGGTATTGCACGACGGCGTGCCGCGCGTGTACCGGTCATTGCCCTTTGCCAACGAAGTTGTGCAGGCGGAATGCGTGGGCAACGGCTACGATGCTGTGATTCTGCTAGAGTGCGACAGCGTGCACCGGACACGCATCGAAGGATTGGAAAAATATTTCCTTATCAGCATCGATCATCACTTGACCGGGCGACCGTTCGCAAACGTGAACTGGATTGATCCGAAAGCGGTTGCGACGGCGGAGTTGATCTATCGGCTCGCTCGAGAAGCGGGGGTGAAAATTTCGCCAGACATTGCGACTTGTTTATACACGGCAGTGCTCACCGACACGGGCGGTTTCATGTTTAAGGGCACTACCGAGCAAACCTTTACCCTCGCGCGAGAGTTGGTACACGCGGGTGCGGACCCGGCGCGTTGCGCCCGCAATGTTTATTTTGCGCACTCGACCGCCAAAATGCGCCTGCTCGGTGCGGCGCTTTCGAACCTGCAGCGGGAAGGCCCTCTTGCCTGGATATGGGTCACGCAAGCCCAAATGCAGCAGTTTGGCGCTCGCGAGGAGGACTGCGAAGGTCTCGTCAATTACGTGCTGTCGATTCAGGAAGTGGAAGTCGCGGCATTTTTCCGCGAGCTCCCCGATGGACGTTTTCGCGTCAGCTTACGCAGCAAGGGAAAACTCAACGTGGCCAAAGTAGCGGAACAGTTTGGCGGGGGTGGCCATGAATGCGCGAGCGGATGCGCGGTGAATGGTCCGCTGGCGGCAGCATCCAATCAAATTCTTTCTATTCTCCGTTCCTCGGCAGGCGGCCAAACCTCCGTACAATAAGGCCCTATGGATATGTCATTCGCACGACAGGCGTTCTCCTTCGTAGGAGCCATGCTGATTCTTGTGGCCTATGTCGGGCAACAGTTGAAGTGGATGGATTCCGAAAAGCCGGCGTACAACATACTGAACATTGTTGGCTCCGCGATCCTCGTATACGTGGCTTTTCATCCGTTTCAGTTAGGGTTTGTCGTGCTCGAAGGCGCGTGGGTCGTTGTCAGCATGTATGCGTTGACACGGAGCGCGCAATCTTGAGTCGTGATAGCGCGAGCAGGCGGATACTCTTACGGGAGATTCTCTTACTACTCTGCTTCTGCGCATTTCTTTTTTTCTATGGACTAGGAAGCTTCGGGCTGGTCGGCGCCGATGAACCGCGCTATGCCCAGGTCGCGCGCGAAATGCTGGCGAGGCATGACTGGATTACGCCGACGCTCGGCGGACAGCCGTGGCTGGAAAAACCCGCTCTTTATTACTGGCAGGCCATGCTGAGCTACACCATTTTTGGAGGCAGCGACTGGGCGGCACGGATTCCTTCAGCAGTGGATGCGTCTTTGCTGGTTTTTGCGATTTATTTTTTTCTGCGGCGATTTCGATCCGGCTTTGCGCTGGATGGCGCGCTGATGACGGCGTCGAGCGCGGCCGTGATTGGTTTCGGAAGGGCGGCTTCGACGGACATGCCTTTGGCTGCGATGTTCGGGATCGCTTTGCTGGCGTGGTATGCATGGCAGCAGAACGCACGAAATATTTACCTTGCGGCCTTTTATGTTTTTCTCGGGTTGGGCACGTTGGCGAAAGGGCCCGTCGCGCCGTTCCTGGCGGTGAGCGTAATTGCGATTTACGCGCTGTCTAAAGGCGATTACACGCTCATACCGCGCACACTTTGGATACCGGGCATATTGTTATTCGGCGTTGTTGTGCTGCCTTGGTATGTGGCTGTGCAGTTGAGAAATCCGGAGTTCTTTCAGGTTTTCATCGTGGAGCACAACCTCGCGCGTTTTGGAACGAATCTATACCGGCATAAAGAACCGTTCTGGTATTACGCGCCGATCGCGATGTTGAGCTTGGCGCCGTGGACGATCCTCTGGGGCGCTGCCTTTATTGAAACATTGCGGCTGTGGATCCGAGAAAAACGCACGTTGTTGCAGTCCGAAGGCGCGTGGAACGTCTTTCTGATTATCTGGCTGCTTGTGCCTATAGTGTTCTTTTCGCTCTCGCAATCGAAGTTGCCGGGCTATATATTACCCGCGATTCCCGCGGGCACATTGCTGCTCGCGGACTACGTTCGGCAAAGACTGAAAGGTGACATTCCGCTCCGTAACACAGCTTTGTTGGCGTTTCATTCCGTGCTGGCGGCGCTTCCGGTTGCTCCTGCGCTGATGGTCACTTATATCGTGCAGCAGCATCGAATGCCGTGGAACATAGCTACCGCCGTCTCTTTCGCGATTGCGACGGCACTTGCAATCGGCATCACGCTGACGCTGCGTGGGCACCTCGGACTACGCGGTTTGCGGGTTACGCTGCTTCCTGTGGCGCTGGCCGTTGCGGCGATATTGCGGATAGGATCGCCGGCGCTGGATAACGCGTTATCCGCTCGTCCTCTCAACGCGGCGATTGGCCATCCTTCACTTGCTGTTGCAATCTACCGCGCGCCGCGGGAGCTCGAATATGGATTAGGCTTCTATCGTGATGCTGTGATTGACCGTTACGAAAGCGGGCAAATACCTTCCAGCGAACACATTTTGATAGCGCCAACAGGTTCTATGCCGGCAATCCAGAACTTGGTGCCCTCACGTCGCGTTATTTTGGTGGGTAACTTTGCGCCGCAGAACCTGGATTATTTCTGGGTAGGCCCCTAATCGCCTTCTAAAGCATTGTCTGTTGCTCGCGATTGTTCTCGCATTTGCCTCTCGCGTGCCATCCTTCTACACTCGGCTTTGCGGACAATGCGTCGCTGGTGCGATGCGTCTCGCTCACCAGGAGCCAAGCTTGGAGATCCTCGACCTCAGACATTTTTCGTCGGAAGATTTGCGTCCTCTGTTGGAGGACGAAGTGCAGCTGTGGGCGCAAAACCTCGAATGGGATTATCGGGGGTCTGCCGAGATGATCCTGCGTTACGTGGATACAAAAGTGCTGCCCGGTTATACCGCGGTGGAAAGGGGACGCATTCTCGGCTATTCGTTTTTTGTCTATGAAGGCAATAAAGGAGTCATCGGAGATTTGTTTGTCGCTAACGGAGGCCGCGTCGCCAACGCACATGAAATCGAAAATCAGTTATTGCGTCACGTGATCGAGACCCTGCAACAGTCGCCAGGAATTCACCGTGTCGAATCGCAATTGCTGATGCATGAAACGGGAATTGTTTCGCCGACGTTTATTGCGCAGGGCTTCTCGCGGCATTCGCGGCTCTTCATGGTGTTGCCCTTGGCGGAGCCACACACTCAGATTCGCCCACTCTCGGAAGATTTCATAGTGCGCCCGTGGACCGAACCCGACTATCAGCCAGCGGCGGCGCTTATTACGAGCGCATATCGGGGGCACGTGGATGCAGAAATCAACGATCAGTACCGCACCCTCGCTGGTTCGCTGCGCTTCTTGAATAACATTGTTCGCTTCCCAGGCTGCGGGACTTTCGATGCGGGTTCCTCGTTTGTTGCCGTGCGAAAAGGCACATCAAGCCTCGTTGGACTCATCTTGTGCTCGCACGTACGTCCGGATGTAGGCCACGTGACGCAGGTTTGCGTCTTGCCGGAGTATCGTTCGCAAGGGATTGGCGAGGCGTTGTTGGAGGCGACAGCAAATGCCCTCCGCCAGCAAGAGTGCACTCTGCTGACGCTAACGGTTACAGAAGCGAACGCACGCGCCGTAGAACTCTATCGGCGATTAGGGTTTGAAGAAAGACATGTCTTCGACGCTTTCGTGTGGGAGGGATAGCACCTACTGACGGGCGGCGTTGATCGCCATCCCGACGACAGTCAGCAAAATGAACCCCGCACCTAAGATCACCGACAATGCGATCGGGACATAACTTGGCAGCCGCGACTTGTTGAGCGCCTGAGTTCTCGCGGCCACGCCCTCCGCGCCGAGAGCTTCGTGAACTTGCGCATGGGCGATCCTATAGGCGTCAGCGGCCATCACCATTTGGACAACGATGAGGATTAGGGAGACCAAACCGCCTGAAAAACCGGTTACTCGTGGAATGGCAAAGCGAACGATTTGAGTTCCGACAAAAATGGCAAGCCCCTTGGTGCGTTCTCCTAAATAGAAGTACCCGAAGCCTGCTGTGAGCAGATTGAGCACGACCGCGACGCGCGGATTCTGGACGTCCACCTGCGCATCTTGCCCGGCATTGATTTCGGCAGCGGTGAAGTACGCATCCAGAAACGAAAATATCCACATCGTGAGGCCGATCATGATGCCGTAGCCGCGCGCCATCTGTGTACGCCCTAGAAAGACAGCGGACGTGGCGAACAACCAAAGGCCGAGCACAATCCAGCCACGAGTCGTGCGGCCACAGTAGAACTGGCCAGCCCCGGGAATTAGAAATGAAAGCAGGAACGCCAAGCCGGCGCTTTTCTGTGGAGTTTCAGGCCGGATTTCGCCGAGCGAACGGAAATAGGTTAAATCCGAAGACAAGGCGACCTCCTGAGGCTGTCGGGGAACTGTATCACAAGGCTAGGTGGAGAGAAATGGCAGGGAACTTATCGCCGGATGAGCCACATGGCCCAGCCAGCCACGAAGACTCCGCCAACAAACATGCCAAAGCAATAGAGGCCGTAGCGGACTTGATCGCGCGGCGCGCTGCGCTGGGTGATTCCGAAGACGATGGACGCGAATACAGCGAAGACCAAGGCCGCGCTGAAGTGGGTGAGGGTGATGGTCGGCATTATGGCTTCTTTCCGATCGCAATGTGGTAGGCGTCGGCGACGCTGATGAAGTTCAGCAATCCGGCGACGATGAGGAATTTGGTTCCGTAATCCGCCGTCGCGTGTGATATCAGCCCCTGCCCCCAATCATTGGCGCGGGTAATGATGTAAAGTCCGCCAGCGCCTAAATCGCCCACAAACCCGAGCATGTCGAGAATGTCGCCGCCGTTCGGTTTATACACATGACCCTGCATGGCGAGGCCAAGCAAGTACATGGACACAATGGAAACCATGAGGAGCAGGCCGCGAATCCAGCGCTTCTGCGCCAGATGGCCAGCACCGGGAATGAGCCAACCGATCGCAGGCGCTACCACCGACATGGTCGAAGGCATGGGAGCAGTTTTATTTTCTTTATTTTCTTTATTTTCTTTATTGTCTATAGCTGTATTTGGCATTAGATAATCACAATCTCGCGTTGAATATTTCCGGTCACTTCCGCGGAATTCTGCCGGACGAGCATATTGATTTCGCTGCGCACGCCGAACTCAGGCAAATAAACACCCGGCTCGATGGAGAATATCGAATTAGGGAGGATTTGGCGTTCGTCGTGGATTTCGAGATCATCCATGTTTGCCCCGTTGGCGTGAATCTCAGTGCTGATGGAGTGCCCGGTGCGGTGAATAAAATACTCGCCGAAGCCCGCTTTCTTGATGTGGTCGCGAGCCGCCCGGTCGACCTGCCAGCCTGCCATATTTTTCCCCGCGCTAATTCCTTGCTCTACTGCTTTGATGCCGGCGTCGCGGGCGTCACGCACCGTGTTAAAAACTTCGATCATGCGGCCTGAGGGATTCTTGCCAACAAACCCGGTCCAGGTGATGTCGTAAAAAACTGCGCCGGGCTTGTTCTGCTTCGCCCAAATATCCAGTAGAACGAAATCGCCTTCTTTGATTGGCGAAGACCCTTCCGCATGCGGCTCATAGTGCGGATCTCCGCTGTGCGGCCCGGCACCGACGATAGGGGCGTCGACAGTCACCAGATTTTCGCGACGGAAGGCTTCTAGTATCCACCGCTGGATTTTATATTCGTTCGTGCCGCCGTTGCGCACCTGCCGTCCAATTTCCTTGAACGCTTCCGCCGTGATCTTGTCCACGAGGTCTCGGGCAGCAAAATGCGTCTTGATCTGATCTTCAGTCAGTGTCGCTTCGAAGAGCGCAACCAGATCGCCGGAGCTGACCACGTTTTTCCCCAGGCCGCGGATCATCTCGACGGTTCCGGCATCAACCAGGGATAGCGTGAACACTAGGTTATTGGGTGAGTACTGCATGGCGATGTCGCGGTACGGCGCAAGAAGAACTTTAATCTGCTCAAATAGCTCCTGCCAACCGGAATACAGTGATTTCCTTCCCGGCAGCGAATCGAGGTGGCCCGCTTCAATACGATGCACCAGCTTGGAAGGCTCGCCCTCGGCGGGAATCAGATAGTACCAGCGGCGCGTAGCCATCAGGCTCTC
>JBEKTR010000080.1:0-13501 GCA_049515835.1 Terriglobales bacterium | reverse complement strand
CTCAAACGATTTGTCCGGTTCATCATTTCCGCGCAACACAAAAGAATTCGTCAATCTCGCATTGCCGTTCTCCACGCTCGTAATTACGTAGGAACAGCTGAACCAATGGGCCTCTGCAAGGTCGGTCTTCGACCAGTGCGCCGGGTGGTCCGGATGCGAGTGATAGAACCCGAGAATATCTTCTCCGCGGGCGCGGCCCTCCCGCTGAATGCGAATCAGGTCTTTGGGATCGATGTTGTAACGATTTTGCGGAGAGTCGGTCCGCGTGTTGCCGGCCCGCGCGATGGATGTGACGATTCGGTCCTCGCCATCCATTCGCCCGAGCAGAACGCCGCAGCACTCGTGCGGATACGTTTCTTCGCCGTGTTGGCGAAGTGCGTTGTAATTCTTGCGGTCAATACGAAGCATCAGGCGAGCAGCTTTTCCATTTCTTTTTCGTCAATCACATTAACGCCCAGTTCTTTGGCCTTGTCGAGTTTCGAGCCCGCGTCAGTCCCCGCGACTACATAATCCGTTTTTTTGCTCACGGATCCAGTCACCTTTCCGCCCGCATCTTCAATCAATTTCTTTGCCTCGTCGCGGCTGTAATTCGCTAGCGTTCCCGTCAGAACAAAAACTTTGCCTGCTAGTTTCGTCCCCCGCTCTTTTTTCTTGCCCGTAAACGTCAGCCCAGCGGTTTTCAACCGCTCGATCAGTTTGCGATTGCTCGGTTCAGCGAAGAATTCGATGATGCTGTTCGCAATGCGTGGACCAACCTCGTCCACCTGTTGCAATTCTTCTTCGCTTGCGTTCATTAGATGATCCATTGAGCCGAAATGCTCCGCCAGAAATTGCGCGGTACGCTCTCCCACGAATCGAATGCCTAAGCCGAAAATCACGCGTTCGAGCGGCAGCGTTTTTGACGCTTCGATCTCGTCCAGAACATTTTGCGCGGATTTGTCGCCCATTCGCTCAAGAGAAAGAAGGTCGTTCTTCGTCAGCTTGTAAATGTCGGCTACGTTCTTGACCAGACCGCGCTCTGTGAGTTGTGTGGCCAGCGCATCTCCCATACCCTCGATGTTCATCACCCCGCGCGAGGCGAAATGCATAATTGTCTCGCGTAGCTTGGCGGGACAATTCGCATTTACGCAGCGGTAGTCCACTTCGCCTTCCGTGCGAACAACATGGGTTCCACATACGGGGCACTTCTCCGGCATGTGAAAAGCCTTGTGCCCGCGCGGATGGTCTTTGTCTTCCACGACGCGGGTAACTTTGGGAATTACGTCGCCGCCACGTTCCACTTCAACCCAATCCCCAATTTTCACGCCCAGACGTTCGATTTCATCCATGTTGTGCAGCGTGGCCCGGCTCACGGTGGTGCCTCCGATGAAAACCGGCTTTAGACGGGCGACAGGAGTCAATTTACCAGTACGCCCGACCTGCGGAACAATGTCTTCCACCTGCGTGATTCCTGCTCGCGCCGCATATTTATATGCGATCGCCCATCGCGGAGCGCGGCCCGTGAACCCGAGTTCGTCTTGCAATGAAGTGCGGTTGACTTTAACGACAATGCCATCAATTTCATACGGCAATTTCTCGCGTAGCTTTTCTTGTTTCCCGATGAAGGCCCAAACTTCATCAAAATTCTTTGCCAGTGTTCGCGATGGATTGACTTTGAATCCCGCCTGATCAAGTGCGTCCAAAGTTTCCGAGTGGCGGTCGAAATAAGTTCGCCCCTCATGCAGGAGCATGTATGAAAAATAATCGAGCCGCCGCTGTGCAGTGATATTCGGATCGAGATTACGGACCGTCCCGGCGGTCGCATTCCGCGGATTGGCAAATTGCTTGAGGCCCTTAGCTTCCTGCTCTTCGTTCATTTTGCGGAAAGAGGCGAGCGGCATCAGCATTTCGCCGCGGACTTCGAAATTCGGAGGAATGCCGGCTTTCTTCAGCTTATCTTTCGGAATCGAAAGAGGGATCGACCGCACAGTACGAATGTTTGAAGTTACATCTTCACCAACGGTTCCATCGCCGCGAGTCAGGCCGCGCACCAAACGCCCATTTTCATACTGCAAAGCTAGCGACATCCCATCGAGCTTGAGTTCGCAAACATATTCGATATCGGTACGCCCTGTAAGTTCGTGCACGCGACGTTCCCAATCGCGCAAATCCTCCACATTGTAAGTATTGTCGAGGGAGAGCATCGGCGAGGAGTGTGCTGCTTTGACAAAGCCTTCACTCGGCGTGCCGCTGACGCGTTGCGAAGGAGAATCCGGCGTGACGAGCTCGGGGTTGGCCGCTTCTATGTCGAGAAGTCGCCGCATGAGCTTGTCGAAGTCCGTGTCAGAAATTTCGGGATCATCGAGGGCGTAATAACGGTACTCGTGATGACGGATTTCGTCCCGCAGGGCCTCAATCTTTTTCGTGACGTCCTTGGTAACAGCCATCATTTGGGAGATTATATTCGTTTGAACTCGTACACTCTTACGGAGGCGCTTATGCCGAAAACCACGCCAGCGTCATTTTCTCTCCCAGGTGCCCTCTTGGACGCTTTCGACACGAACGACAAAATCAATCAATACTTGTTGGAAAATTTACCAGCGGACGCGTGGCGGGCAGAACCGCCCGACGGCAAAGGCCGGACCATCGCCGCCGTCGTGGCGCATATCCATAATGTCAGAGTCATGTGGCTCAAGGCCGCAGCGCAAAATGCCGCAGTGCAAAGTAAAGAAAGCAAAATTCCAGATCAGCTCGATAAGTCCAAAGTCACGTCGGCCCAAGCCGCAAAAGGTTTGGAACAGAGTCGCGTGGCGTTGGCATCTGTGCTGAAGTTCGCCCTCGAAAATGGCGGCCGAGTCAAAGGATTCAAACCAGACGTTGCCGGATTTTTCGGCTATCTCATCGCTCATGATGCGCACCATCGCGGGCAAATCTGCATGCTCGCCCGCCAAACGGGGCATCCCCTTCCGCAGAAAGCCATGTTCGGCATGTGGGAATGGGGAACGCGCGGAAAGTCATAGCCGCCAGGAAGCCTATTGCAAAAAGCCATCCTGCTTTACAACCCGGCTTCTGGACGACGCCACCACCGTCGCGAGGCGGACGTCGAAATCGCGGCTGGCGTGCTTCGCGCGGCCGGCGTCGAAGTTGTCGTATCGGAAACCCTGGGAACGACGCGCACAGCTGTACAAGTCAGTCAGCAAATTGCCGATGGCTGTGACGCGGTCATCGCCTGCGGAGGCGACGGCACCATTCATGACGTGTTGCAGGGTCTCGTGGGCACGGGAGCGGCTCTTGGAGTCATTCCGCTCGGTACTGCGAACAGCCTGGCGAAAGACTTGGGCTTGCCAGCCTCGCCGGCGGCCGCGGCCCGAGCCTTGCTCGCCGCCAAGCCGCGACACATCGCTGTCGGCCACATTTTGTGCAAGGGAGCATCTGGCGAGTCAATTTCCCGCTACTTCACGGTGACGGCCGGAATAGGTGCGGATGCCGAAGTATTTTCCAATCTGAGTGCAAATCACAAGCGCCGTCTCGGTCACGCTGCGTATTACGTGGAAGCAACCAGGCTTTTGTTGACCCATCCCTTTCATCGTTTCAAGGCCCAGTTCAAAGAAACTGGCAAGTCGCAAGTGCAAGATGTGCAAATAGAAAATGCCGAGGTCACGCAACTGTTGGCCGTGCGCATCCGCAATTTTGGCGGCTTATTGCGCGAGCTCGCCCCCGGCGCATCTTTGGAACGTAATGATCTTCGCTTAGTTCTCTTTCGCACCCGGGGCCGGTGGACCATTCTCTCCTATGCGCTCCGCGCCGCACTGAACGGCAAGTGGAACGTGCCCGGCGTTGATCTCGCATTCGCCGATAGTGTGATCTGCGAACCTTTGCCGGGAAGTCCATCTCCCATCTTCGTCGAAGCTGACGGAGAACCGCTGGGCACCCTCCCGGCGGAGATTTCCGTCGTTCGCGATGCGCTCACGCTTCTAATGCCTTAAAGTAACCGTAGAGCTTGCTAACAACGTTGGGCTATAGTTCGTCCAAGCTTGCAAGAGGTCCTAGCGAACGTTGGAACCCGTCACGCACTTTCTCACTGGCGCCTGCCTCGCCCGCGCCGGATTCAACCGCAAGAGTGCGTTGGCCACTGCGACCATGACGTTGGCCGCGGAAGCCCCTGATCTGGACGTGTTAGGAAGCTTTAAAGATCCGGTATTCGGCTTTGCTCATCACCGCGGATTCACCCATTCCTTTCTCGGCTTGTTTCTTACTTCGGCGCTCGTCGTCGGCTTTATCTACCTCATCTGGCGGCTGCGGGGCCGCAAAATCAAAAACCCAAAGCTGCCACCGCGCTGGGGATTATTGTTTCTGTTCGCTTACATCGCGGGTTTGACCCACATCCTTCTCGATTACACCAATAACTACGGGGTACGCCCATTCTGGCCCTTTTCAGAAAAATGGTATTCCGCGGATCTCGTCTTCATTGTCGATCCGCTGATGTTGGCGATACTCGTCGGCGGCCTCGTGCTGCCATTGTTTTCCTCGCTTCTCGATAGCGAATTCGGCGTACGACCTAAAGACAAAACCCCGCAGGGAAGGCTCTCTGCCTCACTTGCCCTTCTGGCTATAGTCGCGATGTGGTGCGGCCGCGCCTATGAGCACCACCTAGCCGTCAATCAATTAAAAGCCCAATCCTACGAAGGAGCCGAGCCGTTGCGAGCTTCGGCCTTCCCCAACTGGTGGTCGCCGTTCGATTGGGCTGGCGTAGTGGAAACACAAAACTTCTTCGCCACCATGGACGTCAATACTTTGACCGAAGAAGTGGCTCCGTCTGGCGATATTCAGATTTACCACAAGCCAGAGGAAACGCCGGTCACGCTGGCCGCGAAAAAATCCTACCTAGGGCAGGTTTACTTGGATTGGGCCCAATATCCCATCACGGAAACCGAACGCATCGATCCGCCAGACTCCGGCTATATCGTGCATTTCCAGGATTTACGCTTCGCTTCGCCGCGCATTCGAGGGCGCAGCCCTCTCACATGCAGCGTGCAACTCGACAATAGCTTGCATGTGATTGCAGAAAGCGTTGGCTCGCGAACCCGAAAGCTCGCGAGCCAAAATCAACAGTAACGCGCGTAGATTACGGTTTCTCGGCGGGCGCCGCGCTCTTGTCGTCTTTCTTAATCGAAAGCAACTCGACGTCGAAGATTAAGGTTGCGTTCGGGCCAATGTCCGGAGACGGTCCACGTTCGCCATAGGCGAGATCGGCTGGCACGAATAGTTGCCATTTTGAGCCGACCGGCATCAGTTGCAGCGCCTCCGTCCAGCCTTTGATCACGCCGCTGACCGGAAACGTCGCGGGCTCGCCTCGTTTATAGGAACTGTCGAACTCTTTGCCATTAATGAGTGTGCCGCGGTAATTGCATACAACGGTGTCTTTGGCTACAGGTTTTGGACCCGTGCCGTTGCTCACGATCTTGTACTGCAAGCCGCTGGGAAGCGTAACCACGCCCGCTTTAGCTTTGTTCGCTGCCAGAAATTCTGCGCCTTCCTTTTTGTTGGCTTCGCCCTCCACCTGCATCTTTTCCATCTGCTTCTGCCGCATATCGGCTTGCAGCTTCGTCAGAGTGGCGCGGGCTTCATCTTCGGTCATCAAGGTCTTGCCGCCGCCCGACAGTTCGTCTTTCAGGCCTTGCAGCAGGATGTTGGGGTCCACATCCACGGATTGGCGCACGAACGTCGATCCAATATTCATTCCTAAGGCATAGCTGGCCTTCTCTTTGTCAGTCTTAAAGGGCGAATTATCGCTTGGTGCCGCCGCCGCGGGCCCCGATTGTGGTGCGGATGGCATAGGCGCAGCCGGTGTCTGTTGTGCCAGCGCAGTGCCAGCCAAAAGCACTCCTACTGTCAATATGTATACGATTGAATTTGAGGGTTTTTCCATACTTGTATTGTCCCATTACCACTAAAGCTGGGCAAACTGCACCACTCGCCAACTTGACGCGGTGCCTTCCTCGCGGCACAATCGTAATGACGATTTTCCGAATCTTAGGCACGATTTTCTGAGGTCTCCATGCTGGCATACTTGTTTGTAGTTCTCGCGATCGCAGTCCGCTTCATGCCGCATCCCTGGATGTTCACGCCAGTGACTGCTTCGTTGCTGTTTTTCGGCGCTCGCGGATCGCGCCGTCAGCTCTGGATTCCGTTCACGCTTCTGGTCGCCTCGGACGTCATTCTGACAAAATTCGTTTATGCCTCAACTTTTTCCTGGGATCACTTTGTCACCTTCGCATGGTATGCCGGAGTCCTTTGGCTGGGAACGCAACTCCGCAACAGCGCAGGCCCGTTGCGGATCATTGCCGCTTCGCTGACCAGTTCAGTCTCATTTTTCCTGTTGAGCAATTTTGCCGTTTGGGCGTGCTGGAATATGTATCCCAAGACCTTCGGCGGCCTGATGACTTCCTACACCATGGCCTTGCCCTTTTTCCGCAATGCCATCGTGGGTGACTTGGTCTTTACTTCGGCCATGTTCGCCACGCCCGCACTGATTCACGCAATGTCTCAGGCGCTCGGCAAGTCAGGCGATCACTCCGCCCCAGCGTAACGAGCACTCTACGGGAAAGAGTCCGTGCGGGGCGGACATTCTTGTCCGCCGCTTTTGGGGTTGGCGTTGATTTTTTCCATTTGAGAAGAGGCTGCCCCACCATTTCGCGTTCGTTGCGAAAGGGTGGGAACCCGGTGTGGAGTGTAGGTCCGTGCGGGGCGAACATTCGGGTCCGCCGCCTTTGACTTCTCAGTCCGCTACCGCGCCGCAGCCTTCCTCGCCGTCGCCAAATTCGCTTTGTTCGCTCGCCAGCGCATCCATGCGCCCAAAACTCCAATCGCAAGAAAGAAAAGCACCCAGTAGAAGTGCTTCCGGAACGCGACTCCCAGAATAAGAATGAAATTCGGGCCAAACTTGACCACCAGCAGGCTCAAAATCAAGAACCGCAAAAACCGCCCCGCGAAAATCGCCCCCAGATAATGGCTGAATCGCATTTCCGAAACGGCGGCGGCCAGCGCAAACGCCTTAAACGGCGTGGGCGGCGGCAGCATCGCCGGAAACATCAGGCTCCAGAACGGGTGCTTCTCAAATGCCGCATGGATTTTCTCGAACTTCTCCGCAGAAATCCTCTTGCGCAGCAGTTGCTCCCCGCCGTTATACCCAATCACATACACCACCACACTGCCCAGCGCGGAACCGGCCGCCGCCATCAAAACATACAGCAGAAGCCGCGCCTTGTTCGCCCACACATACCCTCCCACCACCGCATCCACAGGCAAACCGATCGAGCTGCCGTCAATCGCTGCAATGGCGAAAACGCCCCATGCGCCCAGAGGCTTGAGAAATGCCCACAGAAACGCCGTGGATTTCGCCAGAATGTGTTTAATGGATTTCAAATTTATGGACTAAAAATTTCGTTCAGGTCGGGTGAGCCTTCTAATCTGCGATCCCGGCCCACTCCCCTATAATAGTGGGTAACCTCCACATTGTGGGTTCACAGGAGCCATGAAACTTCTCCGCATTATTCTTATCGCGGTCATTTTCGCCGGTGCATTTTTTTATTTCACGACCTACCGCTCCAATCGCAGCCTCTCGTCGCTGACCAAATCAGTGACCAACGCCATCGCCGCTCCGAAGCTCGACATCATCGAAGCTTCCTCGGGCAGCAACCCTGGCGACCCCGAAGAGCAAAACAACATCAATGTTTACCGCAAAAATATCGACTCCGTCGTCAATATCACCTCGCACGCCGTCGAATTCAACTTCTTCTACGGCCTCGTCCCGCAGGATGGCGCCGGCTCCGGTTTCATCATCGATAAAGACGGCCACGTCCTCACCAACTATCACGTCATCGCCGAGGCCCGCCAGGTCGAAGTGACCCTTCACAATCGGAAAAAATACAAGGCCACCATCGTCGGAGAAGATCGCTCGCACGATCTTGCCGTCCTCCTGATCAAAGCCCCGGACCTCACACCGATGACGCTGGGTGACTCCAAGAATCTCCAGGTCGGGCAAAAAGTCTACGCCATCGGCAATCCCTTCGGCCTTTCCGGGACACTCACCCGCGGCATCGTCAGCTCCATCCGCTCCGTGCAAGAGCCGGACGGCATGACCATTGACGAAGCCATTCAAACCGACGCCGCCATCAATCCCGGCAACTCCGGCGGTCCGCTGCTCAACTGGCACGGCGAAGTCATCGGCATCAACACCATGATCGCGTCGAGCGTCGGGCAAAGCGCCGGCATCGGCTTCGCGATTCCTATCAACACGGCAAAAGCGGTGCTCAACGATTTGCTCACGCTGGGCCGTGTGCGCCGTCCCGCGCTCGGTGTGACCACCGTTCCGATTAGTCCCGAGCTCGCCGACCAAATGGGTCTCGCCGCCGATTACGGATTGCTCATCGTCCAGGTCGTCCAAGGCGGCGCAGCCGAACGCGCCGGCCTCCACGGAGGCACGGAGCGCGCCTATCTCGGCAACACTCCCATCATGGTCGGCGGAGATTTGATCGTCGCCATCGATGGCCAGGAAGTGCAGGAAGAGCAAGACCTCAGCCACATCATGAACAATCATCGCGCCGGGGACACCGTCAGCGTCACTGTCTATCGCGCCAAGAAAAAAATGCAAGTCCAAGTCGTCCTCGGTGAAGCCCGCCAGCAGGTGTGAGGAATCTCGCGTGGGGCGGACATTCCTGTCCGCCGCTTGTGTAGGGGCAGATGTCCTCATCTGCCCAGTCGGGCGCAGCTCGACAGAACCACCCCACCTCACCCCCTTGTCATTCCGAGCCGTTCACAGAGAAGCGAGAACGCGCGTAGGAATCTGCTTTTGCGAGGGGCCGACCCACCCTTGATTCCTTGGTTGTTCGCATCATCACCAAAGAGGATGCCCCACCATTTCGCGTTCTATGCGAAAGGGTGGGCACCACGAACCTCACCCACCTTGTCCGACGACCCCGCGCTTTTCATCGCGGGCGAGAGCCTGCCCTGAGCGAAGTCGAAGGAGACCTATGCATTTGGAAGTAGCGCCTTTGCTCGTGTGGGGCGGACACTCTTGTCCGCCGCCTTTGATGTTGATTGCCGCCCGCACCCGAATTGCCGAAACCGTCACGATTGTGGGTGCCCCGTCCTTCGCGGCGAAGGGCGGGAACCACGACTGCGAAAGGCGGGTGGCCCACCTTTACGTTCTTTGTAAAGGTGGGGCGCAGCCACATCTTTGACCTTTCTCGTTGACCGCCGTACCATCAGGACTGAGATCAAGCCATGGACGCGATCCCGCTCAAACCCGAACGCAAGGCGCAGTTGGAAGAGTACGCCAAACGTCGAGGCCAGGATCCGGCCACCGCGCTGGACGATGTGCTCGCCACTTATTTGGAATGGGAGCGCCAGGATTTTGCCGAAGCCGCAGATGGAATTCGCCGAGGCTCTCGCGACGTTAAATCCGGCAACACCCGCCTCGCCCAGAATTTTCTAAACGACATGCGCCGTAAACATGGCATACCGCGTTGAAATTACAGCGGAAGCTGAGCGCGATGCAGAGGCAATTCTAGAATGGCTGCTGGCGCAACACGCTGGCGACACGGGCACTCTGTGGTTCAATTCTTTAGCTTCAGCCATCGAATCTCTCACTGAATTTCCTGAACGTTGCCCGCGAGCTCCGGAGAATATTTTGTTTCCATTTGAAGTTCGCCAATTGCTTTATGGGCAAGCTCCGCATGTTTACCGGATACTCTTCACCATAGAGAACGATATCGTGTACCTGCTGCACATCCGCCACGGGCGTCGAAAGCCGCTCAAACAGTAATCCTCTCATGCTCATGGCAACGCCCCCTCCCAACCCCTCATCCTAACCTCCGTGCCCACAACTAAGTTCAAAACCATCGATCCGAAAATTTTGTATTTCGGAACGCCAGTAGCATTGATCAGTTCGCTCAACGAAGACGGATCCACAAACCTCGCCCCAATTTCGTCATTCTGGGCGCTGGGCTGGACGTTCGTCCTGGGCCTGCTCGATGAGACCAAAACAGCCGACAATTTGGCGCGGCACGCTGAGTGCGTAGTCAACATTCCCGCCCCCGAACTCTGGCAGCAGGTAGAAAAATTGGCCCCACTCACCGGAAAAAATCCGGTGCCCGGACTGAAATCAAAGCAATTTCATTTTGTGGCCGACAAATTCCATGCTTCGGGGCTATCCCAGCTCGCCAGCGAATTGGTGAAGCCTGCGCGAGTGTTGGAATGTCCCGTTCAGATGGAAGCGAGAATCAACGCGCTGCATCCCATGAAAGGCGAGCGCCTGGAACGACTCGGCGGAGGTGTCGCAGCCGAAGTTGAAATTATTCGCGTCCACGTGGATGACGAATTTGTGATCGACGACAATCACATCGACCCGGAGAAGTGGTCGCCCTTGATTTACAACTTCCGCCACTACTTCCGCCTCGCCGAACACGAATTGGGCAAAACCTTCCGCGCCGAAAAGTAAGCTTTCGGGTGGGACGCAGTCCCCATTTGAATTCTTGTTGTTTGCCTCTATTTCAAAGAGGCTGCCCCACCATTTTGCGTTCTTTGCAAAAGGGTGGGCACCACGAACCCCACCACTCTGTCATCCTGAGCGGTGGCTGAAGGCGCGTGCGTTTGTTCTTCTCTGCGTGCTCTGCGGTGAATTGTTATCCCCTACCCTGGGATCTGCTTATTCCGACTATCATCACACTGATGATGACCATCGATTCCATCCGCAAGTACTGCCTGAGTTTTCCCCATGCCACCGAAAAGTTGCAATGGGGCGAGACGCTTTGTTTCAAAGTCAGAAGCAACGCCGAAGGCAAGAAAGAAGAGAAAATTTTTGCGCTCATGAACCTCGACGCCGTCCCTCCGGGATTGTGCATCAAGTGCTCGCCCGAGAGTTTTTCGGAGCTGACCGAAATCGAAGGAATTATTCCCGCGCCTTATCTTGGCCGGTACAAGTGGGTGCTGCTAGAGAATCTCGATGTGCTCCCCGCGCGCGAAATCGAAAACCTGATCGCGCAGTCGTACGAGATGGTCGTTACTAAGATGAAGCCGGCCAAAATCAAGACTGCCAAAATCAAGCTCGCTAAAATAGAGCTTGAAAAAATTAAGCCCAAGAAAAAAACCAAGCGCGCGGCGAAACGATCTTCCGCGTGGCCATAAACCGTCCCCGGCACTCCCGGTTTCTGCGCCCGATTCCTCGGAGTGCTTGACGCAATGGCGCGCTGCACATCAAATTACGTGTAAGTTATAGACAGCGAAGCAAATAACCTCAGTTGCTGTGAGCTTGCCGCGCACAAAATACGCATTTTTGCGTTTTTTGCCCTTGTCGAGGCAAGAAATCTTGCTTTGCTTTTTATGTAAGTGCCTGCAATCATTGAAGTTGATGAATTTAAATCACGCGATGAATTTGCTGCAAAATCTATCGCGCAGTCGCATTAGTTGGACCGTTTTTTCGCTCAATATTCGCCCTAGCGCTGACTCAGGATTTCCTTCGAGCCCAGATCTGCAGGCAAGTAAAGCGGACAACTATTTGACGTGCAGTTCGCCCCTACGCTAGCCTCAGAAGGCTACTTTTTGGAGGAGGTTTGATTTTCCAAAAAGACGCCCGTCCCTGTTCATGATTCAATCTAAACGATTGATTTTATTGCTGCTTAGCTTGTGCCTGGCGATCACGCCGCTGTCCGCCGCGCCCATGCATCCGGTGCACGCAAGGCATGCCATGGTGGCGAGCGTGCATGAACTCGCATCTCGGATTGGCGTGGAAACCATGCAGGCAGGCGGCAATGCCGTGGATGCTGCTGTGGCCGTGGGGTTTGCGCTCGCGGTCGTTTATCCCCAGGCAGGAAATTTAGGCGGCGGCGGGTTCATGCTCATTCGCATGAACGACGGCTCGACGCATTTTTTGGATTTTCGTGAGAAGGCGCCCGCAGCCGCGAGTGAGAATATGTATCTCGACGCGCAAGGCAATGTGATTGAAAACATGAGCCTTGTGGGATATAAAGCCATCGGTGTGCCGGGATCAGTCGCGGGATTGGCCTTCGCAGAAAAAAAGTATGGGAAGTTAGGATTGGAACGGGTGATGGCGCCCGCGATTAGGTTGGCGCGCGAAGGATTTCCGTTGGCGCGCGAAGATGCCGAGGACTTGCAAGATAAAGATTTGACGAGGTTTGCTGACTCGCGACGTATATTTCAGCGCAACGGAAAATATTACGAGCAAGGTGAGATTTTGAAACAGCCTGAGCTGGCGAAGACGCTCGAACGCATCGCGAAGAATCCGGATGATTTTTATCACGGAGATTTGGCGCGGGAACTGGCGGCGTTCATTCAAAAGGGCGGAGGGTTGGTAACTGCTTCTGATCTAGCCGCTTACGAAGTAAAAGAGCGGGAGCCGATTCGCGGGACATATCGCGGATACGAAGTTATTAGCGCACCGCCTCCGTCTTCAGGCGGAATTGCGCTGACGGAGATCCTGAATATTTTAGAAGGATACGATCTAGCGAAGGCGGGCGATCGTTCAGCGGAGTCGATTCATTTGACGACCGAAGCTTTTCGACGCGCGTTCTTTGATCGGGCGGAATTTTTAGGCGATTCCGATTTTGCGAAGATTCCAGTCGCGCAGTTGATTGACAAGAAATATGCAGCGGCTTGGCGTATGTCTATTGATCCCATGCAGGCGAGTGTGAGCAAAGCGTTGAAACGTCCCGCGATTTTCAGTGAGTTGGAGCAGTATGCGGCGCTGCATCCGGTCACTGCTTCTGCACTTCGAGAACCGGAGCACACGACGCATTATTCTGTTGTGGATGATGCCGGCAATGCAGTTGCGGTCACGACTACGCTGAACGACACTTTCGGTTCGAAGGTGACCGCCGGAAATTTGGGCTTTTTGCTAAACGACGAGATGGATGATTTTACTTCGAAGGCGGGCGTTCCCAATACGTACGGGCTGATCCAAGGGCCGGCCAATGCGATCGGGCCGGGAAAGCGTCCACTTTCAGCGATGAGCCCGACAATTGTGCTGAAAGACGGTAAGCTATTTATGGTGCTGGGGTCGCCGGGCGGCCCGACGATTATTTCGACGGTGGCGAATATTCTGATGGGCGTGATGGACTACGGGCTCGATATTCAAGAGGCGGTGAATGCGCCGCGGTTTCACAATCAATGGCTGCCCGATGAATTGGATGTCGAGAAGCGACTTTCGCCGGACACGATCAAATCGCTCTCCGCCAAAGGTTACCGAGTTGAAGTAAAAGACTCGTGGGGCGACGGCGAGTGCATTGAGATCGATCCGGTAAGTGGCGAACGATGGGGCGCCAGTGATGGCCGCAACAACGGAAAGGCAGTGGGCTACTAATGCAAAAGGCGATTTCAACCTACATCTATGTAAAAGAACGTTTGCATCCGGGATTGCTGGATGGGTTGGTGCGCGGCGGCGCGCAGTCGATTGAGATTTTTGCGGCGCGGCAGCACGTGGATTATGCGAACCGCAAACAGCATG
>JBEKTR010000079.1:0-13564 GCA_049515835.1 Terriglobales bacterium | reverse complement strand
GCGCACTGGTGAATAAACGATAAAAATCTTCAAAATATTCCATGCCTCCTTCGCGGTATTCGAGTTTTTCCCGTTCGGCCCTGCGGACTTTTCGCTGCGTCGAGCTTTTGTGAAAGTTCTGGAAGATCTCTTCTAGGCTGGGCGTCAAATCCAGCCGATGCAAGGTATGGATGCGGCCCTGACGCGGGCCCGCACCGGCAATTGCAAGAGCTTGACTCAGCCGCATTTCAATGTAACGCCACTTTTTATGCCGTGACTCCCGTTCAATGATCGCGGAAATCAACGCTGCCGATTCGTCCTGGTCGGACGCAAGGGGATCGCAATAGTCGGAAAATGGCAGGCAAACAAGCCGCCGTCCGGTCAGCCAACTCTCCACGGCACAGAAGACTGCGCCGTTCTCCAGTTCTTGGCTCGGTCCGGCGGTGGTGAATACCACCGGCCGATAATCGTACGTGCGCGACAAGGCCTCCAGCCAGGCGCGGGAGTGGAACAGCGTAGCCCGCGAATGGCCTCGCGCGAAATGTTGCCAGCGCCCATCTTGTAGGGGATCCAAGGTTTGGACAGCTCCCGGCGATGCCTGTACACGGCCCGTGGTCGCCTGAACGTGTTGGAGACAGGAGGTAGCCAAATTCATCTTCCTCGATGAGGTAAAGAAGTAAAGTTGCGCTGCGTTTGTTGAGTAAGTGTCTGTTAGTACGCGTCATCGCCCAGCAGCACTGCCGCCGGCGTCTGAATCAGAATGCAAATATCGAGCCACAACGACCAGGTGCGCGCGTAGCGTAAGTCGAGCCGTACCATGTCGTCGAAGCGCACCCGGCTGCGACCGTTGATCTGCCACAGCCCGGTGATGCCCGGCTTGATTTCAAGCACCCGGCGCCGGTGCCAGATGTCATACTCCTCGAATTCATACGCGATTGGCGGGCGCGGTCCCACCAGCGACATATCCCCGCGCAGTACATTGATAAATTGCGGAAGTTCATCCAGGCTGGTGCGGCGCATGAACTTTCCAATCCGCGTAATGCGGGGATCGTCGGTCATCTTATAAACAACGTCTTCCGCACCTTCGATCTTGCCATCGTGCTCTCCGCTGATCACGCCTTTCATGAACTCGCGGTGAATGTCCCGATCGTTGTTCACATACATGGATCGGAATTTCAGAAACGTGAAAGGCTGCCCAAACTGCCCCAGACGTTGCTGCTTATATAGAATCGGCCCTTCGGAACTGAGTTTCACCAGTGCCGACACCAGCAGCATCACGGGCGAAAACAAGAGTAAAGCCAATCCACTACCGGCGATATCCATGCCTCGTTTAAGAATCCGAAATGGCTTCTGCGCGCGCTCGCGCCGGGCCAGATCGGGATAGAGCGCTGGATTCCCTTGCAGGGTACCCTGCTGCCAATCCTCAGGAAAGGCGTGCCACGCAATGCTGATCTGGTCAAATTCCGCCCATTCCAGACTCTTGCGCAAGGTCCCCCGGATGCGCTTAATCATGGCGCCGACCGTGGCTTCACGCTCCTCGCCGCTGATTTCGGTGAACATGACGCCAACCGCCGCGCCCTCTTTGTACCAGCCGGTCACATCGGTCTCCCGGATGGACAACGATAACGCCGACAGAATCTTGCCGAGCATACCCCCGCGGGCAGCCGGCAATCCCAGCTCGCCTTCGAGAATCATGAGCAAAAATGGCTTTCCCGAACGCGCCGTGCGCTTGCGTTCGAGTGCAATCATGTGATGAAAAGAAGCTTCGTCCACCGGGTTCATTTCGAGGCCAGACCGGTAGGTGGGCGAAGGGGCATCTTGGACGACTGTAGTTGCATGGCGCGCATTCACGACGTTCTCTCCTAGTTCCGCCCTTGGCCGGACGCCAGTAGCCCGTTCGGCAAGGGTGCTCGGTATGGGCATCGACGAATTCGTTAGAACCGGGGGAGACGGTCCGCATCTTGATCTTGTGTTTTTACTTCTTAGCTGTTTCTAAGTTTGGTACCGATCGCAAGGGGGATATTGCAATCAAAAGTCCAAATCGCGATTTGACTTGGCGAGCCGTACGACAGGGGAAGGTCTTGGGTTCATGGCGACTGGCTTTTGCGCGTCCCCAACCGACCAGGAGGCGCGCGTCGGGCGACGGCGTAGACAAGCCCGAAGCACCTCGGGCGCTTCCCACGGCACGTCGTGGTACGCGGAACGAAGCCAGGGGCTGCGGGAATCGCGCAACCACTCTTGGGGGAACAGGGCCACGATGTCGTTGCGGGTCGAAGTTTTCTCAGCTGCTACAGCATGGCCTGAAACAGCCGCACACAAGGCCGCCGGCAAATCGTGACCTTCTCCGTAGGCGAGATGGCCCACCTGAGTCGCCCGCGGATTGATTTCAATTAAGTATGCCTTTTCCGTGCCGTCCTCAATCATGTAATCGAGGCCATGCAAGCCCGAGAGCTGTAAGCGGCGCACAATCTTCTCGGCTGCTTGAATCATTTCCGGATGGTCAATTCGGCGTATCACCGTGGCCGGCCCAAAGGCATGCGTTTTCTGTAAAACTTCGAAGTGCAGCCCCGCTAGCACTTTCCCCTGCCAGCACGCAAGTGCGCTCGTGGCCTCGCGTCCGGCAATAAAGCTCTGCACACTCACCGCCGAGGAACGCCGCAAGAGCGATCGCCACAATAGCGAATTGTCGCGTTTGACAAGCATCCGTTTAACCGCCCGAGCCAGTAGAGGCGGCGCCGACAGCGACCGGAAAGTCTCTTCCGCTTCGCCTAAGCTACGCACGATTCGAACCCCTTCGCCTCCGCTGGTCCCATCGACTTTCAGCACCGCCGGGAAGCCGGAACGCTTGAACCAAGTTGGCAGATCAGCGGGACTATGCAGTTCGGCGCTGTCCGGTACCCGCACTCTTTCGTCTTGGGCCAACCGAATGAATTCGGCACGCGTCCCTACCACCGGAAAGCTGCCGGCCGGCCCAAAGGATCGTTCAAGCAGCTCACAAACCGCGGCGCCATCCGCCCCTCGTTGTCTCTCCTTGCCAAACAATGCATGCAAATGGCGAATGGATAGATCATCGCCGGGTACCAGGAAGTCAGCGCGCGAAGAAACAATGGCGCGCCGCAAGGCCCGCAAAGGCATCACGCCGCTATAAGAATGGTGGCGTTCGACCACACCGGTATTCGACAACGGATCGCGCGGGGGACAGACGGCTTCGACCCGGCACCCTGCTTCGGACAAGGCGATAGCCAGGCGCGCGATGGGAAACCACCGCGACGTCGAGACAATCAGCACCGTCGGGTTCAAACTTTGGCCATCCGTTCTCATGAAATTGATTGCGTTCCCCGCCGCTCACTCCTCGACGTCCCTTCGAAATCAGGCTCCATCTTGGTGAAGCGGACCTCGCCCGGGTCGCGGCGTTCGGGAAACAATTCGAAGGAAATGTTGATTCGATTTGCCTGCTCATGCCCCAAACTATTACGTAAGGCGTGCTTCAGTCTGGATAGCATGGTCTTCAGAATATGGTCGATGCCCTCGGGATCGATCGCCGTAAAGATAACGCCAAGCGTGTGATGGTGACGATGCCATCCGGCCATATCCGTCTCCCGGCTAAATGCAGGCAGGGCTTCGATCATCTTTTCGAGGACTTGCTGCCTATGAAGCGAGAACGGGGCGTCGCCCGGTTCGAGTAACATTAACAAACAAGGTTTGGCGGCGCGTTCCGCTCGTTTTCGCTCAAGCGCGACCATGCGTTGAAAGGCCGCTTCCGGTAGCACTACCAGCTCGCGGTCTAAAGTCATTGGACTCGGATTCGCTCCGAGACTCGCATTTTCACGACGCGACTTCACAACATCCCCCTCTTCTGCCCGCCGCGTGGCGGACTCGATCAAACCAGCCCCGTCGGGTGGGGTCCTGGTTGTTGTCGTCTTTCGTCGGGGGAGTAATACGGAGACGAGCGTGGCTAAAACTATTTGCGGTCGCTTGCTTGCTTGGCCGCCGGACCGTAATGCTGATAATAGTTATCGTGCTCTGTGCTGTGCGTGCTATTGATCACAACGCCCAGCAACTTCGCCGCATCGAGCGCCGCAATACCGCGCTGCAAATGACGCTTGCGCGTTGTCCCTTCCCGCGTTACCAGAAGAATCCCATCGGCGGCTTTTGCCCACACACTGGTGTCCGCCAAAGGCAGCACCGGCGGGGTATCGATGACGATCCAGTCAAACCAGCCAGACAAGCGTTCCAACAAGGCGTTGTAGCGCGCCGAGTTCATGAGATCCAGCGGATTTTCCGGGGGCGTTCCGGCGGGCAGAAACCAGAAGCCTGCCTCTTCCACGCGGTACAGAGGCTCCCGCAAGCTCGCATCTCCCTTGAGATACTCGCTTAAGCCTGTCATGCGATCAAGGCCGAGCAGGCGATTCAGCGACGGTCGCCGCAGGTCTCCATCGATCAACAGCACTTTTTGCTGGCGCTTGCGAGCCAGCGTGCAGGCCAGATTGCCGGAAATCGTGCTCTTGCCCTCCTCCGGGATGGTGCTGGTCACCAAAATCCGTTTGAGCGCCCGGTTCTGCTGCAACTGCCGCAGGCGAACTCCGAGAAAGCGGAATTTTTCCGCTCCTAAACTTTCGCGCTGTGTTAGGCAGAACAAACGGCTTCCCGGACGAAGCGAAACATTTACTGTGGGAAAGTCATCAAAATCCGCGACCGGCAATGCAGTGGCCGCCGTCTCAGCCGTGCCTGTCTCTACGACAGCCGAAAATGGCTCCTGCAAAGCAGTGGCAAAATCGGTAAAGCCGCCAGCCTTCCCAGCCGAGGATTTTTGCAGTGCTTCAAATATTCGGCTCATGATTTCACCGGCCCAGGCTTCAGCGGCTCCGGCTTGAACCCGCCAGATAACGGAATTGACGATAGCGGTTTTGTTCCGGCCGACTCGTTCGTCCGCAACATTTGCAGATAGTTTTGCAACTCCAGAAGCACCTGCTCGGCTTGCACCAGCCGGTCCGGAGGCACAGTCTGCGGCCGCGCCGGCGTGGGCTCGGGCGCAACGTCCAGGCGAAGATCGGCAGCAACCTCTTCGATAATCTCAGCCGGGACCACCCGCGTTTGCCGGGCGAAAGCATTGATCAGCGCATTTTCGCAGATAGTGTTAATCAACCGGGGATAGCCTCCAGAATAGCGATAGACCACTCGCACCGTTTCCTCGGGAAAAGCTTTCTCAAAAATCTCCGCAGGGGCGCCCCCCAGTTCCAGCCGCTTTTGGATGTAACCCGTCGTATCCGCAAGGCTGAGATATTTGAGTTGCGAGCGCAGCGCAACCCGCTGCTTGAGTTGGCGCAATTCATGCGAATCCAGTTTTTCGTCCAGCTCTGGTTGACCTACAAGCAGAATTTGCAGCAACTTGCCCTGTGACGTCTCGAGATTGGTCAACAGACGGATTTCTTCGAGCACTTCCGCCGAACAGTGATGGGCTTCGTCAACCACCAGCACCGTGGTCTGTTTCTTTTCATACCGCGCCACCAGAAAATTCGTCAGCAACAGCAGGAGCTCGCCCTTGCCTCGGCCCGCTGCCGGCAAACCGAGGTCGGCCGCGATATAGCGCAGAAACTCAATTCCCTCTAAGCGGCTGTTAAATACATAGGCGTAAGCAATGTGGCTACGATGGAGCAGTTGCAACAGGCAGCGCACCAGCAGAGTCTTGCCCGTCCCCACTTCGCCGGTCAGGACCACGAACCCCTTCCGCCTCTCCACGCCATAGTAGAGCGCTGCGAGCGCTTCGTTGTGCCGCCGCGTCGGAAACAAGAACGACGGGTCCGGCGTGATTTCGAAGGGATTGCGCTCGAGTTGGAAAAATTCTTTGTACATAAGCTGCTAAATTCTATCCCCAGCTGCTAAATTCTATCCCCGCCAGTAGCTCAATGCCGAACCCACAATCATGACCAGCGCAGCCGTCACGCCGCTCACCCACGCCCAACGCAGCTTGCCCGTCTCGGTGCGCTCTTCCTCCGCTGTCGCCAGCGGCGGAATCTCCGCGATCACGGCAACTGGAAGAAGTTTTTTCAACGAAGCTTCGTCGTGCAGGCGGTCATCCAGATATTCGGCCCCGCCCGCGCAGATTACGCCCATCGCCAGGCCAATTCCCAGACCGGCGAAGCAGAACTTGAGCCGGTTAGGAAAATCTGGTTTCAAAGGCAGGCTCGGCGGGTCGAGCACACTAAAGTGCTCACCTTGCTGCCGCAATTCGAGACTCGTGGCCATTTGCGAGGCGTTCTTTTTCTTCAGCAAGTCGTCGTAATTTGCCTTGGATTGCTCATAGCCCCGCGTCAAATCGGCAAACTGCTGTTCGACAATCGGCTCCTGTGACAGGTGTGACTGATAGGTTCCAATGCGGGCTTGCAAATCGGCGATGGTCTTTTCGCGGTTCTTGATTTCCAGCTGATTGGCCCGCATCTGGCCTTCCAACTGGAGAACCGCTGTGTCGTCTTTGCTTCCGCCATCCTCCCCGCTTGGGTCTGTGGTTACAGGTTGCGATTTCAGATTCGCGAGCATTTGCGCCCGCAACTTCTGGGTGTCGGCAATCTGCTGCTGCATCTTTTTCACATCGGGATACTGATCTGTATAGTGCGCCTTCAGGTCGGCCAACTGACTTTGTTCCTTGGCCAGTTCCTGATCGATCGCGGTTAGGCCACCCGGCGGACCCCCCGCCGCGGCGCCTGATTTCTGTAGTCCGTGATACTGGGTGAGCAACGATTGCAAGTACGCGTTCTGTTGCCGGGCGGCGTTCAGCGCATCCTGGTCGCTCTGCATCTGCGTCTGCAGCCCATTCATGATCTGAATGTTGCTCTGCAATTCCGTCGGCAACGCTCCCGGATGCTGGTCCTTGAACACTCGGACTTTTTCTTCCTGCTCGGCCAAGGCTTTGCGTGCTTCCTCTAGCTGGCTGGTGAGAAATGCAGTCGTGTCTTCCGATTCCTGCTGCCGCGTCTCCAGATTTTCGTTGATGAACAGATTGGTAAGCTCGGTCGTCACTTCCTGAGCGACGTTCGGGTCCCGCGACGAATACGCCACGACAAAGGCCGACACTTCCCGCTGGCTCTCGCCCAGCACCAGATTGACCTCGATGTCCTTGCGCATGCGTTCGACAATCTCTTCCGGCGTCCGGTGGCTGCGATCCGAGGCATAAAGGTGGAACTGCTCAATGATGCGCAATAGCCGGGTGCGGCTCAGGATCTGCTGCTGAATGCTTTGCAGCCGGTCCTGCAAATCGTCGTTCACGTTCGGCGTGACGTAATCCTTGGGCATGGTGGGCTGTTCGACCAGAATCTGCGTCGAAGACTTGTACTTCGGCGGCAGCACCCAACTCGCGCCCCAAACCAGCGCCCAGCCGAAAAATAGCGGCAGTAGAAAATACCACCAGCGCCGCCGGAGCAACGCGGTGTAATGGCTCAGGTCCAGACTCTCGCCCGATTTTTCTTCCAATTCGTCCATCATCTGCTTTAAACCTTAGCGTCCCAGCGGACGGGTGAAGTTGTACGTTACCGCCATCCATTCCCGGTTCCGGCCGGTGACGGTCGCAAGTGCGGCAACGTTATCGTAATCCTGATGCAGATGCGAGTATCCGACCTGCGCGCTGAAATGCTCACCAATTGTTCGTTGCACTGAGACACTTCCGCCGAGCGTGTGCCCGTTATCATCCAGGTCCGTGGCAGCGGCGCTTTCCACCAGCGTGTTGTCCGCGTAGGTGCCCGACGCTCCCAGGCTCCAAGCTCTGGTCAATTGTTGCCGGAGCGTAATGGCTCCCGCGTTGGAGTGAACCGCACCCACCAGGCCGCCGCCATCCGAAATTGTGTACAGATAGCTGACCGCCGCGCTCGTATGTCGCCCTTGCCAGCCCACGCTCGCGCCCGCCGCGGGGCTCCATTGCTCAACCGCTGGCGTGCCAAACTGCTGCGTCGAAGCGTGTTGCGGGCCGCCGAAAAGCGAGAACGAAAGTGTGCGTCGTGGATAGAAAGTGTAAAACCCGATCACGGTATTGGTGATCGTCTGATTTTGTGGCCCCGCCGGATAAGTCAGCAACTGCTGATAGAAGTAGCTCACTCCTACATAATGCCTGGCGGCAAAGCGGTGCGTGTAAAACGCCGAGCCACCGCGGGCCGCAGCATCGTACAGCCCTTGATCCTGCGACGCATTAAGAAAATGCAGATTGGTGACTGTCCCGCCCACCCCGACCATGTCGTTGCGGCCGTATTGATAGGTTAAATCGCCGCCGGCTGTATTGCGCAATACATCCGAAACTGGCGTAACAATAGAATTATTCGGTCCTTGCGGCGCGCCGCCGATGGTTCCTTCCGAGCCAAAAGCGGGCTGGTTAAACAAGTTGGAAGTGCGTTGCAAGGAATCGCGCAGGCCCAAAGTCACGTGCGGCGAGAGACGGTACTCACCGCTGATCGACAGGTTGTGGTCCTGCTGATTGTAAGAACTCAGATTTTGATAAAACGTAAATCCTGGCATGTATGCGACCCGCCAGTGAAAACGGGGCCAAGTCTGGTTTATCTCAATCGAAGGCCAAATGGAATAGCTCCAATCGGCCACTGGGCTGCCGGATGGTGTGGTGATGACATCGTCGTCGTGGTTCGCTTGAAAGGTCACGCCACCCTTCAGGTAATTACTGCGCTCCTCGGAAACAAACGCCAGCGAATAGCTGCTACCGGAGACTGGAGGGGGAACCAGTAATAAAGCTGAACTATCGTCTCTCCCCGACAACAATGGCGCGCTGGCGGCCGGCGGCGCACCCGAAGACTGGCCATGCGCTAAACTCAGACTCGACACGATCACTGCCGTACAGAATTTCATTAAGATTTTTTCGTTCATAACAAAAATGATGGCTTACGGCACGACAATTGTGTCGTGAGCTTGCAGCTTAATGTTCTGCTCTGCGTGCACTCCCTTGATCACGTCTTTGTAATTGAAAGGCATGCGCTGTTCATTGCCGTTGGCATCGCGGCGCAGCACGTAAATCGACTTCCGTTTTGCGAAATCACGGAACCCTCCCGCAAGGGCAATCGCATCCAGCACGGTGTCTGCACCGCTGAGCGAATACGTCCCCGGCTTATTGATTTCGCCGAGAATATTGAAATTCTGGCTCTTGATTTCCGTGACAATCACCGTAACTTCAGGGTCAGCGATAAAATTCTTGAGCTTGCCCGCAATCGCCGTTTCCAGTTGGTGCGGTGTCTGCCCGCTGGCTTGCAGTTCGCCTGCCAACGGTAACGAAATTTTCCCGTCCGATCGAACCGGAATGGTGCGGGAGACATCCGGCTCTTTCCAAACGTTAATGCTCAAAACGTCATCGTTGCCAATCACATAACTGTCATCATGCGCGGTGGTTGCGGCGGGAACGGCTGCTGTACCCGAGTTCGCTGCTTGTCCCCACAGGCAGCCGGTAAGAAATAAAGCGCTCACCAGGATTGTTCCGGCAGGGTTCATTCCCTTTGCGGTCATTATTCCACTCGTCCTTCCCGTTTTGCTCCTTGGCGCAACAGCATCGGCAACGTCGGAGGCGTCAAACCATAAGACTGAATCTTATAAAGCAAAGTGCGGTAGCTGATGCGGAGCAGCCGTGCCGCAGCTTTGCGGTTCCAATGGGTTTCTTCAAGCGCATTGGCAATCGCATTTCTTTCGGTTTCGCCTTTGATGTCGCGCACGAGAGATTTTAGTCCGTCGGACTGCGCGGAGTGTTTACTGCCTTCTGCGTGGCCGCCTTCGGCATTCCGGCCTGCGTTCGCCTCAGCTCCCCCATTCCGATGTCCCGCATGTTTTTTTAGTTCCCACAAAGCGAGTTCTTCGTCCCCGACGACCAAATAGCGCTTGGCAAAATCACGCAGTTCGGTCACATTTCCGCGCCACGGGTGAGCCTGGCATGCTTGCATCAGGGTTGGAGAAAGCGTGCGCCCAGGCAAACCATATTGTTTGGCGAGGTGGCTGATGAAATAGCCGAGCAAGAGTGGAATGCCATTGCGGCACTCCCGCAACGATGGCACCTGCAAGCTAAACGCACTCAACCGGTAGTAAAGATCGCGCCGCAGGCGGCCTTCGCCGATGGCCATTTCGGCGTCGGGCCCGATCGCCGCTATAATCCGCGCATCGATTTGCACGCCGCCTCTTCGCGCGTCATTCGTCCGAGCGTAAGGCGCGCTAAATCCCTTTTCCTGCATGACCTGCAAAAGTCGTGCCTGAAGAGTCAGAGGCATCGCGGAAATGTTATCGAGGTAGATCACACCTTTGTCGGCCAGCACCAGCTTTCCTGGATTCCTCCGCTCCACACCGAATAGCTCGGCCTCAAGCATGTCGCCGGGGAAGGCCGAACAATCCACTTTAAGGAACGGGAAACCGGAGCGAATGGATAATCGGTGGATGAGGCGTGCCGTCGATTCTTTGCCGCTTCCTGGTTCGCCAACAATCAGAACGGGAGCATCGACCTGCGCCAGCGACTCTGCATGAACGCGCAACTTTTGCATGGCTGGTGTGGCGCAAACAAAGAACGCGCCTTCCCCAAAGCGCTCGATAGCCTCGCCGATTGGTTCCGGAGCGGGGACGGGTTCCTGAATCGACATGGGTTGAATAGACAAAGATTTGTGACCCGCTCCCCCGAGGCATTGCAGAATAGCGTCTCGGAGCTCCGGCGTCCGCAGAGGATGCGTCAAACAACCTCGTGCTCCTAAGCGCACCGCCTTAGCATTCGTCCAGCGGTCACTCGAATCCGCTAGCAGCAGGACAGCGAGGTCAGAACGAACCTGACGAAGGAAAGAGAGCGTGTGTAACGTGTCGGCGTTATCTGCGGCGTCGAGCAGGACTACATCAATGGCATCGTTATTCGTATGTGAGTGCGTTAACGCTTGTTGCACGCGCTCCAGTGCGTCCCAGGCAGTTTCCACAGTTTCACAACGCCACGCGTTCGATCGCACCAAACTCCAAAGCTCAGGTAAACCGGACGGACGCTTAGTTACAACCAGCAGGGCCGCTTGCTTGGTGAGGTTCGCCGTCAATGAATTTACTTTAGTTGCCAAGGTAGTTGCCAAGATGAGCTACTTTACAGAGATTCGAGTAGATGCTCATTGCATAGAAATGCGTACTCGTAAGTTTAATGTTTGCAATTGGTTGCGACTTTGCATCTGGGGGACCCGTTCGTAGCTCCGCCCCGTGGGTTTTCGCATTCGAAAACCATGAACGGCACAGGGGGATCATGAACGCTTTGGGTCTGGCTTGGGGGGAACAGCCAAATCACAGGGGGAGTTAGTCAAAAACCGGGGCGGGGAGTGCCCTCGTAACTAGGTTGAAGATAATTGCAACATGCAAGTCCTTGCAAGAGGTATATAACATTAAGTATACTATTCCTTTTAGTAATGAGTAATTCATCTCTATTAGTAAGTATATATTAACCTAGTAATAATGGCACATAAATCTCAGAATCCAGCGGTTTCCGAAATCCGAGTCTTGGTGGCGGATAGTAACCCTATTCATACTCAGCTCTTAGGCGAGGCCTTGGCCAGAAACCCCGATTTTCTGGTCACAGCGGCCAATGGTTCGGATGAACTGGCACGCAAAGCGGCGGGAGCTCCGGAGGGCGATCCCCCGGACGTCGCCGTAGTGAGCTCTTATCTCGATGAAGACCCGACCCGAGGGTGCGCTGCGATTCGCAAGCTGAGCCTTTCCGGCCTGCGGACGCGGTTTGTAATGCTGCTCGATTCGTCCAAACGCGAGGCGATCCTTGAGGCGTTCGCAGCCGGCGCGCGTGGCATTTTTAACCGCCGCGAATCGCTGGAAACTCTCGCTCATTGCATCCGGCAAGTCCATCACGGGGAAGTCTGGGCAAATTCGGAGCAAATGTCCTATGCAGTCGAGGCCTTGGCCTCGGCCCCGCAGATACGCACGCTAAACACGAGGGGTGTCGATTTGCTCTCGAAGCGTGAACGCGAGGTGGTCACAAGCCTTGCGTCCGGACTTAGCAACCGGGAGATCGGCGCGCGCCTTGGCCTTAGCCAACACACCATCAAGAACTACTTGCTGCGCATATTCGAAAAGTTGGGAGTTTCCACGAGGGTGGAGCTTCTGTCTCTTACCCTGGCGCCAGAAGCGCAACGCTCGCCCATTCGATCCTTTGTTATGGATCTCTTCGACGACGATGGGATGGAGACGCCCCCCGACATTTCTGCCTATCGCCGTGCGGCCGAACGGGGTAGGAACCGCGCGCAAATCAAAATGGCGGAGTTGCAATTGCTCGGGGCAGGGGTGGAAAAAGATCCAATCGCCGCATACATGTGGTATCTGTTGGCCGAAAAAACAAACACGGAAATGCGCGAGAAGATCGCGGCGGACAAGCGAAAGTTGGCCGAGACGCTCAGCACGGAGCAAATTCTGGAAGCGCAACGGCGGGCGAGCGAGAAACTCACAAGCGAGATCGTGGAAGCGTTTGATGACTCCACGGGCGAATTACACAAGCCGCCGCTCGCGTGAAATAAATCGACTCCTTCTTAGAATCGAGACCCATGTCTGCCATAGCTAGCCTCGGAATGTTAGCCTGAACACGCATGACGATCTTGGTATTCACCGCCCTGGTCTGGATCGGTTCCTTCGGGGCAGGTTTGCTTGGAGCACTTACGGGTCTGGGCGGCGGAGTTGTGCTGGTTCCTCTACTCACCATCTTTTTCCATGTGGACATCCGTTATGCCATTGGTGCGTCGCTGGTGTCGGTCATCGCCACGTCTTCAGGAGCGGCGGCCGCGTATGTGCGCGAGGGCTTCTCCAACATACGGATCGGCATGTTTCTGGAAATCGCCACCACGCTAGGTGCATTGAGCGGCGCTTTCTTGGCAACTGTTGTTCCAGTCCATGCTTTGGCCACGATTTGCGGCTTAGTACTTGTCGTCTCAGCGGCCTTGTCGCGCCGTCCTCGAACAGACGCGCAGCGAGAAGTGCCGCCCGACGCCCTTGCCACCAAGTTGCGCCTGAACGGTAGCTTCCCCGATGGAGAAGGCCCGCGAGATTACAACGTCACTCACGTTCCCGCCGGATTCGGCTTGATGTATGGGGCAGGCGCACTTTCTGGATTGCTGGGTATCGGCTCCGGAGCCGTCAAGGTCCTCGCCATGGATCAAGCTATGAGGATCCCATTCAAGGTTTCAACAACCACCAGCAACTTCATGATCGGCGTCACTGCCGCGGCAAGCGCCGGCGTCTATTTCAGCCGCGGATATATTGACCCCGGTCTCGCCATGCCCGTGATGTTGGGAGTACTGACTGGTTCATTGGTCGGCGCGCACATTCTGGTCAAAGCGGAGACACGGTGGCTCCGCCTCGTCTTCAGTGCAGTCATCGTCGCACTTGGGCTCCAAATGATTTATAGCGGTCTCGCGGGAAAAATCTGAACGTCGATTTTCAAAATATGAAAAGTGACGAAAAGCCGGCAGAGCTATCGAAATGGTCCGACCGGCGCATCGAAGAAATCGTGGGCAGGCTGCTCCAAGTGGGAGTTTCGCTTTCCGCAGCAGTCGTACTGATAGGCGGGCTCATCTACCTTGTGCGGCACGGCTTCGCCGTC
>JBEKTR010000078.1:0-13650 GCA_049515835.1 Terriglobales bacterium | reverse complement strand
CCTCCTACGCCGCTGCCCACGCCGACGATTTTGTGAAAAAGGATGGGAGCAAGCTGTCACTCAATGGCCAAACTTTTCGCTACAGCGGGCCGAACATCGAGTGGCTCGGGCTTGAGGGTTACGGGCCGCATGATGCGATGGATCCGCGCTATGCCAGCCGCTTCGAGATCGAAGACGCCTTCGCGACTGCTGACGAAATGGGCGCGCGGGTAGTTCGTTCGCAGACCATGGGCGACACCGTCGGATGCGCAAACTGCATTGAGCCCGCCGATGGGAAATTTAACGATTTCGCTTTTCAAGACACGGATTACGCGCTAACCGTGGCCCGCGAACGCGGAATGAAGGTCATCATTACGCTCATCGGTGATTGCGCGATGTGCGATGGCGGAGGAATTGGACAATATCTCGCATGGAAGGGAAAGAAAAATCCCCAGGACTTCTTCACTGATCCCGCGTTGATTTCAGCTTATGAGGAGCACATCGATCATGTGCTCAATCACGTGAACCCATTGACGGGAGTGGCTTACAAAGACGATCCGACGATTCTTGCCTGGGAGAACTGCAATATGTGCGGCCTTCTCACGTTGCTGACTGGCGGCGACGCGAATGCTCTGGCTCAGGTTTCAAAATGGGTAGAAGTCATCGGTGCGCATATCCACAGCGTCGATTCTCATCATCTCTATCTCGATACTTCAGGACTTTTTCGCACCTATCCGCAAGTGATGGACAACCCCAGCATCGATCTAGAGACGTTTGAGTATTATCCGCATTGGGAGATTTTGCTTGGCGGCAAGGAACATCTAACCGCCGAGACATTTACTCACGATGCAGCCGCTGTTGCGAGCCATGGCAAAGTTTTCATTGTGAACGAATTTGGCTGGGACCGAACTGATTGGCCATCACAAAAAGACTTGCAGGATGTTCTGGATACACTGGCCCGTGACCCGAATGTTTCGGGCGATGACTTCTGGGCTTTGCAAGCGCATCTCGATGGGTTTGGATTTCAACCTCTTCCTGCCGATACCAAAGATGCGAACTTCGCCGAGCATGGCGAAAGCGGGCAATGGTGGGCGCTGTATTATCCGGGAATAAAGACGATGGTCAACTCAGCCGATGACATGGCTGCACGCACCCAACAATTGCGCTCGCATGCTTATGCGATGGCTGGAATGGATGTTCCTCGGCATAAAGTTCCGCCCCCGCCCGCGGTCACGACTGTGATCTTCGGCCTGGTCGCATGGCGCGGATCGGCCGGAGCGGTGAAGTATTCCATTGAACGCAAAGACGGAGACACGGATTGGAAGACCGTCTGTGATCGTTGCGCTACTGATAGCGATGACCCGTGGGTCGATCCGCATCCCGCATTGTTCAACGTCCACTACCGCATCACTGCGTACAATGCGGATGGTGTGGCGAGCGCGCCGTCGAATGTGCGGTAGAGCGAATTGCGGGTAGTTTGGTGGAGCTGACCGGGATCGAACCGGTGGCCTCGTCGTTGCGAACGACGCGCTCTCCCAGCTGAGCTACAGCCCCACATGACACAGTGCTTGGAAGTGCTCACTGATTTTAACAGCGTTGCTTCTTCCGGCCAAATTCCGTGCAATACAAATCGCCGTGCTTCCCTTCCCCTGCGCATTCGCGCTATAGTTTCAAGCCGGAACCTACATAGTTTGCATCCTAATCACCGCATTTTTAATTTTAAGGAGACGTAGTGGTCACTCAAACCCGTTTGGAAGGCAAGGCCCGCAGTTTTGGTGAAAATCTTGAAGGCGATCTCGCCGCAAAATTCCTAAAAGTTGTCGAGGACGCAGCCGTGGCTTCGGCCCGCACCATGGGCCAAGGCGAGCGCAAACTCTCCGATCAAGTCGCAACGGAAGCCATGCGCCGCGCCATGGACACCATCCCTATGCGCGGCACCATCGTCATTGGCGAGGGCGAACGCGACGAAGCCCCGATGCTCTACATTGGCGAGCGGGTGGGCGCTGAATTTCCTGATGGCCGCGAGGTCCCGGAAGTGGATATCGCCGTCGATCCGCTTGAAGGCACGAACCTATGCGCCACGGGCGCACCTGGCTCCATTACTGTCTTGGCCGCGTCTGAGCGCGCGGGTCTGCTCAATGCGCCCGATTGCTACATGGAGAAGATTGTCGTCGGCCCCAGCTGCAAGAATGCGGTTGACCTCGACGCGCCCGTTGCCGACAACCTGAAAAATATCGCGAAGCGTCTGGAGCGCGACGTCGAAGATCTGGTTGTTATCGTCCTCGACCGTCCTCGTCACGAGAAGTTGATTCATGACATCCGAGCGGCAGGCGCCCGCATCCGTTTGATTGGTGACGGAGATCTTTCTGCCGGTATCGCGGCCGCGGTTATTGGAACTGGCGTTCACGCTGTCATGGGTTCGGGAGGCGCGCCGGAAGGCGTTATCACGGCAGCGGCCATTCGTTGTCTCAACGGTTACATGCTGGGGCGGCTCGTGATTGACCGGCCAGAGCTCGAAGAGCGCATCGCGAAAATGGGCATCAAGGACAAAAACAAAATTTACGAAGCGGAAGACCTCGCTCCCGGCAAGCAGCTGATTTTCGCCGCCACCGGCGTGACCGACGGAGCACTGCTTAAAGGCGTAAGGTTTTTCGGCGAAGGCACGCGGACGCAGTCGGTCATCATGACGCTGCGCACCGCGAAAGTGCGCTTCATTGACAGCATTGAGCTGGAGAAGGGTCCCGACATCAAGGTGCGGTTCTCGTAGCCACACTTCACAGCTGAAGGGGCAGCATCGCCTCTTCAGCTGTTATGCTTAATTCATCCTCCCTCGCTGCGATCGAAATACGATTCGGATAAATGGCGAAAATATCTCCATATTCTAAGTTGGCTTTCCTCGTGGGAGCATCGCTCGTGCCAGCTTGGCCCGCACTCCACGCGACATTCTCTCTAGCGACGCAGCAGGATGAATACACGCACATCCTGCTGATAGTGCCGATCGTTGCGGCGTTCTTATACCTCGATCGGCCAGCTTTCAAGATCGCAAGCGCTAACCCTCGGGTCGGCAGCATGATCTTGGCTGCATCCCTCTTCGCAGCCCTCGCAACCAATGGGCAGCGGGCGTCACTTGCGTCCGATGTGCAACTGAGTTTGTACATGTTCGCTTTGGTGAGTTGGTGGATTGGCAGTTTCATCTTCAGCTTCGGAGTGAATTTCGCGCGTCGCGAGCGCTTCGCTCTTGGTTTTTTATATTGGCTGGTGCCCTGGCCAAACAGCGTGCTTGATATCGCCGTTGGCTGGTTGCAGCGTGAATCCGCGTTAGCCGCTCGCTGGATGTTTGCCCTCAGCCGCACACCAGTCACTCTCGACGACACAGTCCTCGTGCTGCCCGGCCTGACGCTCAACGTCGCGCCCGAATGTAGCAGCCTTCGCTCCAGCCTGTTGTTGATCATTACGACGATGATTTTTGCCCAGCTCTTTTTGCGTTCACCCTGGCGCAAGCTCGCTTTGGTGCTTGCTGCGATCCTGCTGTCACCTGTAAAGAACGGCTTGCGAATTTTTGTCATCGGATATCTGACTTTACGGGTGGATCCGACCTACTTGACTGGGCACCTGCATCACGACGGCGGCATCGTGTTTCTCGCCGCCGCACAAGCCATCATTTTCGGTTTGTTATGGGTGTTGCGAAGGGGCGAGATGATGGGGGCATCGTCGGCGAGTGTGCAAAGAGCTGCACACTGATATCAGACACCTATCGTGCGATTCGGCATATCTCTTTGTAATTTAGAGACTTACAGTTGACTATGGAACTGCCGCGCTGAATAGTATTGATAAGAAAATACTTAGATAATGTTGCAAAATCTCTCATCTTGACGCACAAGGGTCTTTGAAACTACTTTACAGATTGTGGGGACGTCTTCCCATGCATTGGAGGCTCTGATGTTCGAAATCAGTTTGAAACGGGCTGCCAGATTGGCCTTGGTGTTCGCAGCTTTGTCGTTGCCGGTGTGGGCCATGCACGGTCAACCCGACAGACATCACGGTGGCGGCTGCGGCGGCAACAACCGCGACTGCGGCGGTGGTGGCGGCAACGGTGGCGGCGGCAATAACGTTCCCGAAGGTGGAAGCTCATTGGCTTACGCTGCTCTTGCGGGATCCATGATTGCCGGCGGCATGGTTCTGGCGCGCAAATCGCGATAGCCGGAGTCCAGAAAATAGAAAATCGACGAGGCCAACCAGCCCGCCGACTCGCAATTTATTCGCTCAGATTCGCCCCTGAAATCTGAAATCAATCCTCCCCCGCTAAATTCTTTCGAGCTTCCTTTACAACGTCCGCTCCGGCGGCCACTCCTGCGAGGGACCTTTCAACAACGCCACGGTTGGTTCCGCGCGGCGCTCGCCATCATGCACCACGATTTTGTGGGGCTCATTTTTGTTGTAACCTTCCCACAGCGAAACGCCCGCATAAGCGCCATCTTTGCGCAGAATGTAATAAGTCATGTCCGTGAATTTCACGCGCTCCAAATCGCCGTTGTAATTGCGAACGATCCTCTTCAGGGCATCCATTCCGGCGTCGAGCGGCGACATCCCATGGCGCATGTTCTCAACAATCGTGTGCGCGCCCGCGACCTTAATGTTCTCTTCACCGCTGCCCGTCGCGCCCGCCGAGCCCACATCCTGATCGGTGTAGCACCCCGCACCGATAATTGCTGAATCTCCAACGCGTCCGGGAATCTTCCATGCCAAGCCGCTGGTGGTCGTGCAACCAGAAATTTCGCCTTTTTCGTTGAGCGCGGAACAATGAATCGTGCCCGTCGGCGGAAAAATCACCTTGCGGATCGCCGCCATCCGCTCTTCCTCGGGAATGCCGATACGTGCGGCCACTTCCTGCATGCGGTCGATCCGCATTTGCCAGTTGTCTTTTTCAGCTTGGGATTGCAGGCCACGCTGCAAGCGTTTCCTCCAATTCGGATCGCTCAATCCCGGCCCCCACCAATCGGAATGCGTCTCTTTGTAGAGCAGCCAGATTTTTCGCGAGTTGTCGGTCAGCAGATTTTCCCGCGCAAAGCCTTCATCCACGGCAAACTTTTCCGCGCCCTCGCCCACCAGCATGACGTGCGCAGTGTGGTCCATAACTGACTTGGCCACGAGCGAGACGTTCTTGATGTTGTGGACGCCTCCCACTGAGCCCGCGCGGCGCGTCGGCCCATGCATGCAACAGGAATCGAGTTCGACCACGCCATCTTCATTGGGCAAACCGCCAAGACCCACACTTGTGTCATTGGGATCATCTTCCGGGCCTTTGACGACACGCAGAGCGGCGTCCAGTGTATCGCCGCCGTTCTTGAGAAAATCGTAACCGCCTTGAATGTAGTCGTAGCCGTTGTGGGCGCAAACGATAATGGGCAATTTACCCGAGCCGACCGCGCCGCTGTTTGTTGAGCTAGTCGATTGATTTTTTTGCGCTTCCGCTTTTTGACTCAAACCAACTGCGAGAGATCCTGCCACTGCCGTAGAAATAAAATCGCGCCGTGAAACGAGCATGCGTTTGGGCCTCGTAAGAAATCTTAAGGATTGAACCGTTGGCAAGAATAACAGCTATCGACAAAGAAGAGCTACGGCAGAGATCTCGATATCTACACCGCGACCGTGAACGACGTCTCTGTCCTCATCACGGGACGATACAGTGTGTCGCGCTCCACCGGTTCGCGGCCGGCTTCTTTTATGAGGCGAATCAAATCCTGCCGCCGCATGCCTTGTGGGGTGGTCGCTCCCGCGTCGTGGTAGATCTTTTCTTCGATGACCGTGCCGTCAATGTCATCGGCGCCGAAGCGCAGCGCGATCTGTGCGATTTTTGCGGTCATCATTTGCCAGTAGGCTTTGATGTGCGGAAAGTTATCGAGCACAAGCCGGCTGACAGCGATCTGCTTGATGTCGAGCATGCCCGTCGTCTTGGGCAAATGCTGCAACGCCGTATTATCGGGATGAAACGCCAGCGGAATAAATGTCTGGAAGCCGCCGGTTTCATCTTGCACCGCGCGCAGCTTCATCAGGTGGTCCACCCGGTCTTCGTCATTTTCCACATGGCCATAGAGCATGGTGGCGTTCGACTTGAGCCCGGCCTGGTGCGCCAACCGCGCCGTGTCGAGCCACTCACTGCCATCAATTTTGTGATCGCAAATAATGTGGCGCACGCGGTCGGCAAAAATCTCCGCACCGCCGCCGGGCAGCGAATCGACGCCTGCGGCTTTTAATTGCCGCAGCGTTTCCGCAATCGAAAGCTTCGCCCGTTTGGCCAGGTAAGCAACTTCGACCATGGTGAAGGCTTTCAAATGCACTTGCGGAAAACGAGACTTCAAACCGGAAACCAGATCCAGAAAATATTGAAAGGGCAAATCGGGATGCAGTCCGCCAACGATGTGAAATTCGGTGACCGCCTCGCTATAGCCCGAGGCTGCGGTCTCAAACGCTTCTTCGAGCGCCATGGTGTATGAACCGGGCGTGTCTTTCTTGCGCCCGAAGGCGCATAACCGGCAAGCTGCAACGCAGACATTCGTCGGATTAATATGCCGGTTGACGTTGAAATACGTCGTATCTCCATGCATCCGTTCGCGAACATGATTCGCCATCCAGCCGACGGCGAGAATATCGCCAGAGCGGTAGAGGGTCAGTGCGTCTTCGGTGTTCAGCCTTTCGCGGGCGAGAACTTTCCCGGCGATCGGTTTGAGCCGGGCGTCATCGGTTTGGAATGGATGGGAATTTGCCACTGGATTCATGATACCGCAGCCGATGCGAAGAAGTCACAGGCATTGCCAGGGGCTCGTGTCAGGGCACGACTTCAGTCGCGCCGCCCGCGGCATCGCTCGAACCCACCCGAGCCAGCGCCAGCCGGCGAGGAAATTATTATCAAAATCAATAATTACCGTGGTACATTGGTACGCGCATGACGAACTTAACCATCCAGCGCGTACAAACCGGCGTGCGCATGGAAAAACGCATCCTCAAAGTGCTAAAGGCCTTTGCTGAGCTGAGAGACATGACCCTCGGCGATTTGCTGGAGGGCATCGTCCTTCATTCATTCGACGGCAAAGCCCCGTTCAGCGAAGCCTCTCTACGCAGCATCCGCGAATTGAAGAAGATATACGCGCTGGATTTGGATTCCTCCGCCAGCCATCAACTTAAAGAAGCAAAGTCAGCGCCGCACAAAACCGCGCCCACCCGAAGGAGAAAATGAATGGATTTGCATCGGTGCTCAGTGAAGGGTTTGAACTGGTCGGTCGGAATCGTGCTCATTATCGAGTCCGCCCGCTTTGCGTTCGGCGCGGGGGCCGCAAAAATCATGACCCATCTCGGCTTGCCGCCCTGGGTGCGCCCGGCCATCGGCATCTCTGAGATTGTTGCTGCCGTGCTATTTCTTATCCCACCCAGCATGGCCATTGGGGGATGGGCCTTACTCGTGATCTTCATTCTCGCCGGAGCCATTCATCTTCTGCACGGCCAGTATGACGTTGGATGGCTCGTCATTTATTTCATGGCCGTGCTTGTCGTCGTCACGGCCAGATCAGGCAAGGCTCCCAAGCGGGCCAAGTAGTTTTACCGCGTCATTCGAGCCAGACTTATGGCCATCTGACCTCGCATTACTTCGACGCGGATTTTTGTAGTTCGTCCAGCGCCGCCAGCACTTCTTCACTGTGCTTGTTTGGATCCACGGTCGTGTACACGCGGGCAATCTTTCCCGTGGGATCGATGATGAAGGTGTGCCGCGCGGCTATCTTCATGACGCCCATATCCATCAGCGAACCGTATTCCTTTGAGACTGTCTTGTCCGTGTCGGCCAACAGCTTGAAATTCAGGCCTTCCTTGGTGCAGAACTTTTTGTGCGAATCCACGCTGTCCACGCTGACGCCCAGAACGACCGCGCCGTGCTGCGCATATTGCGGCTGATCGCGCTGAAAGTTGTGCGCTTCAATCGTGCATCCCGTTGTCATGTCCTTGGGATAGAAGTAGAGCACGACCCACTTCCCTTGATAATCTTTCAGGTTGACCTGCGTCCCTTCTTGCGAACTGAGGGTGAAACTTGGCGCCATGGCGCCAACCGCAGGCGTCGAATCGGCGAAGACGTTTTTAACGACCAGCACCACAACCACCACCGCCACCAGCACTATCAAAATTCGCGTTACCATAAACTCCTCCTCAATGCGTCGAACACACTACTAATATACGTCGTCCGCGGTGCGACGGATTGTCAAAAGCTGCCGCCAAATTGAAGCGCTGATGTTCCCAGTTTTCGCTCGACTTGCCGCGTCTGCTCTAGTAGCCTCACCAAAAGATAAAGATTAAGAATTAAAGAATTAAAGAATTAAAAGAGTTTCGCAAGCGTAGGCTTACCACCCAGGGGGCGCAACGAACACGCCGGCACATCCCGCTTCGTCGAACGCGGCTCCTCGCCTCTGGTGGATTCTTTTGCCGTGGCTTGTTCCGCTGGCACAGGCCGCCGGGTTTCTTCTGCTCCCAACAGGCCCGCAGCGGGACGCATTTTCCAATCTGCTGCAAATCGCCGCTGCGTTTGCTGCCGCTGCATATTGCGGCATTGTTGCCAGCCGCTGGCAGCACGTCGCGCGCGTGTTTTGGATTTTTTTTGCGACTGCGTTCGCCGCATATGGCATCTCCGCCGTCGAATGGGCTTACTATGAGAGCTGGCTTCACGCTCCGGTTCCAATCTCGTCCGTTTCGCAGTTTCTCTATTTGTGCTACGACGCCCCTCTGGTCATGGTTTTACTCCTGCGGAGAAGAGGCCGTTCTTCCGGATTGTCCTGGGCCCGCGTGCTCGACTACCTCCAGATCCTTCTCATCTTCTTTCTGCTGTACTACAACTTTTTATTTCTTAGAGAGCTTCCTCGCGGCCGCCACCAACTTGTCCTGCTCGAACAGTATGTCTCTAATGCCTTAAATTTCGTTCTTGCCGGAGCGTTCGTCGCGCGCTCATGCTGGGCGGCATCGCCGCTCATTCGCCAGCTCTGCCGCCGCATGTCGGCTTATATGGTTTTTTATGCGTTGGTCGCCGCCATCGCCGACTACGCGATCGCATCCACGCACGCTACCTCCGGCAGTTGGACAGCCCTCGCTTGGACTACTCCCTTCGCTCTCGCTGCCAGCCTCGCCGCCAGTTTCAATACCGAATTTGAAGCCGAGCCGCCTGAATCGACGTTCCCGATCACGAAACCCCTCGTCTGGCAGCAGCTGAGTCTAGCCATTTTGCCCATCACCATCTGGATTCTTGCCCTGCAGGCCGGCGAGCAGGGCAAGGACATCGCCTACGGCAGCGTCTTTCTCTCTCTGGTCTGCTACGGTTCGCGCCTCGCATTAACCCAGCGCGCGCTGTATCAAACTAACGAGTTGGAGCGCAAACAGACGATTGCTCTCGGAAAATCTCTGTCGCTGTTGCGTGCCACACTCGAGTCCACCGCTGACGGCATCCTGGTTGTAGATTTGCGCGGCCGGGTCGTGGATTTCAATAGCCGCTTCCAAACCTTATGGGAGATTCCCGAAGAGTTGCTCAACCTGCGCGATGACGAAAGATTGCTCGAATACGTTCTCTCCCGCGTCGAAGACGCCCGTCTTTTTCTTGAGCGCGTGCGTTATCTTTACGAACATACGGAGGAAGACAGCTTCGACGTCGTACGCTTTCGCGGCGGCAGGATTCTTGAGCGCTACTCTCGTCCGCAATGGCTGGGAGACGAAATTGTCGGCCGGGTCTGGAGCTTTCGCGACATCACTGAGCGCGAGCAAGCGCAGCGCGAGATTGCGGAATGGAAAGAGCGCTATGATGCCGCCGTCCAGGCCACTGGCCTCATTATTTACGCCTGGAATCCCGCTTCGAACGTGGTAAGTTTCGGCGGCGCTTTCGAGCAAATTCTCGGCTATCGCGCTGCCGATTTTGATACCCCGGCCCAAGGGTGGCAAAAACTCATTCATCCCGATGATTTGGCGGCGTATCGAGCAACCCTCGCCGCCGCGTCGCAAAGCAAAGAATCATTCGATATCGAATACCGCGTCCGCCGCCAGGACGGACAATTTCGGTGGCTGCGAGAACAGGGGCAAATCGTCCCCGAGAAAGGCACGCCGCAGTCGCAGATGGTCGGCTTCATCACTGATGTCACCGAACACCGCACTCTTGAAGTGCAACTGCGTCAGGCGCAAAAAATGGAAGCTGTCGGGCGCCTCGCCGGCGGCGTCGCTCACGACTTCAACAATCTTCTTACCGTCATCGCAGGGTATAGCGAACTTCAGATGCGTTCCCTGCCCAAGACCGATCCTGCGCACGATCAAGCCGAACAAATACGCGCTGCGACTAACCGAGCTGCCGCGCTCACCCGCCAACTGCTGGCCTTCAGCCGTCAGCAAGTGCTGCTGCCGAAAATCCTCGATCTTAATGCCGTCGTCTCTGACGTGGACAAAATGTTGCACCGCATCATCGGCGAAAACATCGAAATCCTAACGCAACTCGCGCCGAATCTCGGCGCCGTTGAAGTTGATCCTGGTCAGATGGAGCAAGTTCTCGTCAACCTCGTCGTCAATGCTCGCGATGCCATGCCCGATGGTGGCCAGATCACGATTGAAACCTCCAATATTCAACTCGAGCACAATTATTCGAGCGAACATTTTTACGTGAAAGCCGGACGCTACGTGCGCCTTTCCATCACCGACACGGGCGTTGGCATGGATGCCCTCACCCGCGCTCGGCTCTTCGAGCCTTTCTTTACAACCAAAGAGATGGGACGCGGCACCGGTCTTGGCCTGGCGACCGTCTATGGCATCGTCAAGCAGAGCGGAGGCCACATCGAGGTGTATAGCGAACCGGGGCGCGGAGCCAGCTTTAAGCTTTATTTTCCTCTGGTCAAGCGGCCGGTCAGCGCAGCCACGCCTATGGCGTCAACCGGCGACAACAGCAGCGGCACCGAAGTCATTCTGTTGGTGGAAGACGAAAACGCCCTGCGTCAAATGGTGACGCAGGTGCTTAGCGCGCGGGGCTATCAGGTCATCGCCGTCAATAGCGCCGACCAGGCCGAGCAGATCGTTGCCGCCAATCCGCACATCGATATGCTTCTAACCGACGTCATCATGCCCAAAGTGAGCGGCCCCGAACTGGTGAAGCGGATCGCTCCGCATTACCCCAAATTGAAAGTCCTTTTCATGTCAGGCTATACCGCCGACTCCATGCGCAACGATCGCGAGGCCTACCAGTCCGGCTCTTTTTTGGAAAAGCCCTTTACTCCGCAAACCCTGGCCGCCACAGTACGTAAAGTCCTCGATGCAGCGAAGTCTTGATCCTCAATTACCACTCCGCGCAGCGCCTCAGCCCTTACCTTGGTAACTAGAGTAATCAGCTATCCCGGCTATGCTCTACCCGTTCCGAGCCATTGTGGAAGGCCGACGGGGGCCGCATTCTGTACTGGCAGGGTTTCTCGCTCAGACTCTGCCAAGGAACTGCACCATGCAAACGCTACTGAAACGGCTTTGGAAGGATGAAGCAGGCCAGGACGTTGCCGAATACGCAGTTATGCTGGCGGTCATTCTCGTCATCGTGGTGGGGACGATCCGTTTGATCGGCACCAACTCCAACACTGTGTTTTCCAGCGTCGCCAGCTCCATCAGCCAGTAAGGCGAAAATGAAGAACCGCCGACACAATCGCACCAAGGCAGTCTTGCCGGTAAAGGTCACGGGCAAGGACGTGATGGGCAATTCTTATCAGGATTGGGCCCATACTCTCGACATCACGCCTGGCGGCGCCCGCCTCGGCACCATTCACCGGCAATTTGCTCTCGGGGATTCGGTGACCGTGCAATACCGCCAGCGCAAGGCTGACTTTCGCGTCGTCTGGACTAAGCTCCTCAAAACCCAGGGCGAATATCAAATCGGTCTGGAAATGCTTACCCAGGAACGCGATCCCTGGGGACTCGAATACGGCGCTGCGCCAGCGCCCGGCACCAATCCCGCTAACTAAAAGCACACCCAAACTACTGCGGCCGCAGAACCAACGTTTTCTCCAGGCGGAAGCGCAGCAGACTCTCAACCGGTACTTGCACCTGCTTGCCGCGTGTAAAAACCTGGGTCACCAACCCGCCTCCGGCGCCTGCCAGCGCGCCGATGCCCGCGCCTTTGCCTCCGCCGAAAATTCCACCCATGAGGGCGCCTAACGCGGTCCCACCGCCCACCGTTTCCGCAGTCCGCGCGTTCGCGCCTACGCCCTTCTTGTTGTTCTCCGTTACGTCTGATGTGACGACCAGATATTGCTTGCCGCCCACCATAACGGAATAAAGATCCAGCACGACCTCGGGACTATGCATCACTCCGCCGCTCGAAATTTTCTTCACTATCAGCTGCGCATTTGAACCCGCGGGAATCGCCACCTGGCCTGAAATTCCCGATACGTCTTCGGCGATGCTCGCCGAATACGTCTGCCCATCGTAGGAAGTCTTTGAGTCAATCGTCTCGTTCGTTCGAACGGCAAGGTCCGCGCCCATCGGAATCACCAGCGAATTCGCCGGCATCACGGGCGGCGCGCCCGCTCCGTTGAACACAATCGCGTCAATATCGCTCGAGGGAAATTGATATTGAATCCCTTCCCGATCCTGAAAATTAATCGGCAGAATCCCCGTGAAATGGCCGGTATAACTCTTGCCGCCGCGCAACGTCACTGTGTCATTCGTGCTCGAGAAGGCAAGCGACTGCACGTCTCTGACCGGGAACTCGTACTTCACGCCCTGCAAGTCGGCAAAATCGACGGTCTGTATGCCGCACACGCCTTTGTAACTGTTGCCGTCGCGCAGGATGATCGTGTCAGCAAGGGCGAACCCAGCCATCAGAAATACCGCCGCGAGGGAAAGAAGAATTCTTCTCACAAGGTCCTCCAGATAAATCCGTTGGGGAATTGTTCGTTGGGCGAACCCGCGAATTATACCGCCTTGGGTTTGAACAAACTATAGAAAGGCATAATCCGGAAGTGGCTGAGTCTCGTTGCCGACTGAGCACACCTCAAACCATGATCTGTGCATCCAGCGCAGACCTGCAAAGCTCTGATTCCACTTAGAGCTTTTTTCTTATGCAGCAGACCTCAGGGTAATGCCCTCACGCGTCACGTCGGCTCTACCGTCTTTTGAGGCGCGTAAGTCCGCCCCCAACTGACGAAGGTTGATTACCACTTGACCTGAATCGTAGTCATTATCGTAATCGAAGGACACTTCTACCGCGAATGTACGACCCTCGGATGAAAAGCGGAGAATCGTTCCCTTCGTGTCAGAGTTGTATCCCTCATCAATACTGACCGGGCCAAAATCGCGCGCGATCGCCTGCTTAATTACCTCTACTCCTTGAGCCATAGCCAATTATCTCACCAAAGCCGACGCCATCGCCCTTTCCCTCTGCGTTCTCCGCCTGCCCGGCGGTGAATGGTTTTCCGCCGACCTCCCAATATCCGATATGATAGGAAACGCAAGTTTTCACAATCAATCGCAAGTGAGGCAAAAACGGATGCGCAAGCCGATAATCCTCCCGATTCTCTTCTCTGCCATCGCGATGGCACAACAGGCGCAGCAACCCGCAATCGGCTACCAGTCCGCGCCCGACGCCGACTCCAAGAAAACCCTCCTGCTCAGGGATTTCCATCCCGT
>JBEKTR010000077.1:0-15537 GCA_049515835.1 Terriglobales bacterium | reverse complement strand
AGTAGGCCGCAAATATGCCCCCATCTCGACCCGATGGGGCTCCTGCCACGATTGCGGAATTCGAAATCGACACACTATCGCCAAGGGTAGGTTGTATTGGGTCATTAACCGTCAATTCAGCTGTTTGTGTCATGTCAGTCCATCCCGAACTAGGCTCGACGAAGGCGTAAGTTGCTCCCCTGTAGTTGTCGAATCCTGGTGCGCCAGCGACTACAGTATTTCCACTCATGGCTACACTCGTACCGAGATAACCGCCGCCGTCCCATACATATTTCCGGCTTTATCGAAAATGACCGGCCTGATTGGGTGCATACCATCGTTCGGGTAGCCGGTGAAGCTGTGAATCACTTTGTAATTATTCTGCCCGGGCGCAGTCGCACAAAGTATCCCCGCGAATGCTACATACAAAAAAGCTCTATTCAATCTCTTCCTGCTCATAACCGTGCTTCCTTCCGCTGGCTAGCATATCCCAAGGGCTGCTAGTGGGAAATAGGGCCGAAAGGCTCCAAAAGCGGGTGGGCGACTACCTGCCTGACACGATTCCGTTTGCCGCAACGAACTACGTCAGAACCATCGAGGTCTATTTTTGCGACTGGGAATTTGCCTACAACCCAGCCAGTGCATCCGTGACGTGCCAGCCGAATGACCCAACTACCACGCCTGTCTATGCGAACATCCTAAGCAACCCATAGGCGAGCCAAAGGCAAGCCAAAAAATTTCGGGCATCCGACTCCGTAGCGGCGCGGATGCCCGAGACTAAAAAAGCCCTCGCTCTGCTACGGCGTGAACTCAAACACCTCGCCCAGCCCGTCAGCGCCACCAAATTCTGTCGTACCATAGAGATTGCCCATCCCATCCGGCACTAACCCATCGCCGCCCCTGCCATCTGTGCAGTTCTTCTGCTGGCAAAAGCTATGGAGTACGCTCTCCTGGCCAGCGGCGTTGATGCTATATATTGTTCCTCCGTTAATCGGGCCGCCGCCGGCCGTTGTGCCGTAGAGAACATTCTCCTTTTCGTTGATGTACACGTTCCCGGGCCCGGCTCCGTCGCTGCCGTCAAATTTGAAAAGAGTTACGCGACGCGTTTTTCTGTCGACGCGAAAGAGGCCGCCATTATTATTATTACCGGCGTTGAGCGAGCTATATAGGTTGCCAGCTGCGTCAAAGACTATCGGGGATAAGGGTAAATATAGTTGCGAATTAAAAGGGATGACATCGAGCAGTTTGTATTTCCACCCTTCCCCGTTGGGCGACAGCACAAAGAGAGATCCACCATCCGCCTCATTGATATTTCCACTATAGGCCGTGGTGCCGTAGAGATCGCCGGTTTTGCTAAAACTCAGGCCACCGCCTGGCTGATAACCATCCGGGCAGTCATCGCCCTGCCCCTGAGTACAAAAATTGTGCAGGACGGTCTCCTCCCAGCCGACGACACCGCGCGCCAGCTTGAAAACAACGCCCTCCCCGCCACTAGGCTCGCCCTTTACATGGCCCGTGCCACCGAGGGCGGTCGTCCCATACAGGTTACCGGCCTTGTCGAGAACAAGCGGACCCACTACCCCCACCCATCCGTCCAGGCATGAGCCATTGCTGAGTTCGCTGCAAAAGTTATGCAACACAGTCTCAGTCCAGACCCCGCCTTGCTGGCTCGGCGGCGACAGCTCGAAGGCAATCCCGGCCCCAATGGTGACGAGCTGCTGACCGGTGCCACCCTGGTAGGTCGTACCATATAAATTGCCGGATCTCCGTCCAATTGCCCTGTCCATCCGGCGAAAGCTCATACACGGTTCCGCAGCCGAAGTCTCCGCAACCCGTCTGACCGCCGCCGCCATCGGTTGCGCCATACATGTTGCCCAGCTTATCGAATACGACAGATGAATCCGTTGTCATCCCGTCGTTCGGATAACCGGCGAAACTGTGAATGACTTTGAAATTATTTTGTGCCGCCGCCGACGCACACATCAGCGCCGTAAAAGCAAGAATAAAGAAAAAACTTAACCAAGTCTTGCTCATACCGAACTTCCTTCCGTCCGCTCGTTTCGAGCCGACGCGCGAATGTCAGCATATCCCACGGTTCAGCCCGCGCAAATAGGGCCGAAAGGCTCTAAAAAGCATGCGGATTCGAACAAATGATTCAAACAAATGAAGATCGGCTAATTAGCCCAGCGCGCCATCTCGCGGGTGCCCCATTTCTCGCCGTTGTTGCGAGAAATGGGGACCCTCACCCGGCCGGACCACCCAATCTCCGCGACCGTCACTTAATCGCGCACCGCACCTCACTGCACACCGTCTCATTCCACGCTTTCTTCAACTCCGCAGCCGTCGGTACCGTTCGCGGCCGCGCCAACTGCGCATGAACATTCACTGAGGCTGACGAGGTCGAAGACGAAGCCCCTTGCGGCATCAACGCCGCAAAGCTCTCCACCGTCGTCAAAATCAGGTTCATCCCCGCCGTCACTTGCTGCGACAGCGCCGCATCGCTGATGTGTGCCGCTTGCAACAATGCCGGCAGATTTTGCTGAATCACCCCAATCGCCGCATTGATCTTCTGCAATCCCGCATCACTCGGACTGGCCTTGTATTCGTTGTAAAGCGATTGCAGCAGGTTCAAGTCTTTGCTGGCCTCGTTCGAAATACTCTGGACCGCCGCTTCGTCCGCTGCGCTGATGACTTTCCCCTGCGCGGTTTCCGCAAACGTCGCTATATTCAGCGCCATCTGCACCAGCACCGGCAGATCAGCCAGCGCCACGCTGATCCATTGCGCCGAACATCCCGTCGCCGCCAGCGAAACCGCCAGCGCCATCGCCAATACGCCTTTCATTCTTTTCGTTGTCTTCGTGTTTATCGTTTTCATCGCTTTGCTCCTTTGAGTGATTTACCGCAGAGAAACGCCGGGAACGCGGAGAATTCAAATCGATTCCTCTGCGTACTCAGCGATCTCTGCCGTGGAAATGTTTCGGAAAATAAAAAAGCCCGGCAATTTGCCAGGCTTCAGAATTCTTTGAAATTAGATTTTGCTTTTCTCTGCGTCCTCCGCGTACTCAGCGGTAAAAGTCTCTACGCAGCTTGCTCGTACGCGTGCCCCACCCGCAGGATCGTACTCTCATCAAAGTGCTTGCCCAATATCTGCATGCCGATGGGTAACTTCTCTTTCGTCTCGCCACACGGAATCGAAACCCCGCAAATTCCCGCCAGATCTGCGGTCACAGTGAAGATGTCCGCCAAATACATCGCCAGTGGATCGTCCGACTTCTCGCCAATTTTGAAAGCCGCGGTCGGCGACGTTGGCGTGACAATCGCATCCACTTGCTTGAACGCTTCTTCGAAATCGCGCGTCAACAGCGTGCGCACTTTCTGCGCTTTCAGGTAATAGGCATCGTAGTAGCCCGCGCTCAAAGCATACGTTCCCAGCATGATGCGCCGCTTCACTTCCGCGCCAAAACCGCAATCGCGCGTCCGCCGGTACATCTGCGATAAGTTCTTTGCGTCTTTTGCGCGATAGCCGTAGCGCACGCCATCAAACCGCGCGAGGTTCGAAGATGCCTCCGCGGTTGCGATGATGTAATACACCGGGATCGCGTATTTCGTATGCGGCAGCGAAATTGGTTTGATCTCGCAACCCAGCGACGCCAATTTCTGAATGGCGGCTTCCACTGCCGCGCGAACTTCACTGTCTAAGCCCTCGCCGAAATATTCCTTGGGCACGCCAATACGCAAACCGCGCACGCCCTTACTCAACTCGGCCACGTAATCGGGCACCGGCGTCTCCGCTGAGGTTGCGTCCATGGGATCGCGACCCGCAATTACTTTCAGCACCGTTGCCGCGTCTTTGACCGTCTTGGTGAACGGCCCAATGTGATCGAGCGAAGACGCGAACGCAATTAGGCCGTAACGCGATACGCGCCCGTAAGTTGGCATCAATCCAACCACGCCGCAAAAAGACGCGGGCTGGCGAATCGATCCGCCGGTATCGGACCCCAGCGTCGCAACCGCAAGATCCGCTGCAACCGCTGCCGCCGAACCGCCAGATGATCCTCCGGGCACGCGGCTTAAGTCACGGGGATTGCGCACCGGACGCCATGCAGAATTTTCATTCGACGACCCCATGGCAAACTCATCGCAATTCAGTTTCCCCAGCACAACCGCGCCCGCCGCTTCCATGCGCGCGACCGCCGTGCAATCGTAGGGCGGAATGTAATTGCCCAAAATTCTAGATCCCGCAGTGGTGCGCACATCGCGCGTGCACAAAACGTCCTTGATGCCCACAGGCACGCCAGCCAGCGGAGGCAACGCCTCGCCGTTCGCGGCCATGGCATCAATCTGCGCGGCTTTCGCGGCCGCGCGTTCTTTCGACAGAACCAGATACGCGCCGATCTTATTGGGATCGCTCGCGTCATCTTCGCTTGCAATGCGCGCATAGTGCGCATCCACCAGAGCGGCCGCAGTCGTCTTGCGCTCTTGAATGGCCGCGCGGGCCGAGTCGATGGTGAGTAAATTCAAGTTCATAAAAATCTTTTGCCGCAGATTGCGCAGATGTTCGCAGATAAACCGAATTCATTTTTGAATCTGCGTAACCAGCGTCATCTGCGGAATGCTTTACCGCTCAATTACTTTCGGGACTTTGAAATACGTTCCGTCAGTCGAAGGCGCGTTCGCCAGCGCTTCATCATGCGGCAGCGATTTGCGCAAACCTTCCATCACATCTTCGCGCGCGGCGTAAATAAAACGCTCGCTACCGGTTTTCGTTTTATCAACTCCGTACAGCTCAGACACTTGCGCCATGGGCGGAACGTTCGCCGTGTCGAGTTCGTTCAAATTATCAATGTGCCCGAGAATCGAATTCAAATCGCGCAACATGCGCGCGCGTTCGTCGTCCGACAACTCTAGGTTGGCGAGATCGGCGACGTAAGCGACGTCTTTTTCGGTAACTTTCATTAGACAGACTATTTTAGAGGATGAGGGCTAACCGCGCGATTTATCGTCGCAAAAAATGCGCCGTTCGCGCAGCCCACCCAGATCCTTCGCTTCGCAAAAAGCGCTCGCTCAGGATGACAATTCTTATTAAATTACAAATTCAATTCGCTCAACTTTCTCCACGGCATAACGATTGATGACAGCCACATATTGCGGAGCCAGAGCGCGCAACTCGGCGCGCCAACCAGCATCCGGAACCTGCACTTGCAAAATACCTTGCGTGAAATTCACCGCGCGCGTACGCTCCGCGACCGCCGGACCGCAAACCAGCGGCCAAGCGAGAAACGGCGAAGTGCCGGCGGGCGCGCGCCGCAAAGTGCGGGCAAGCACCGGCCCCGCCAGCGCTGCGGCCTGCGCCATAGACTTGTGAGGCGTACGTTCCATATTCAATGTTGCTAAATTTTCCGGCTGAAAACTACGGGATTGTCAGGCGGGTCGGGCACCGCGGGGACTCGCCAAGAATTATTTCTATACTTCAAGCCTAGCATATTGGAGGGGGTAAACCAGACACGGTTTTGAAGTTTATATTTGGCTTTGATTCAATGAGATAAGTGATTTTGGAGGGTGCGAGGGGCTTGACAAGGTTTTCCACAGACAAAAATCCCCGCCATCTGTGGAAATGGTCGGAATTTAGAACGACCAACGGGAAAGCGCTGAATTTGCGGGGGTTAGGAAGAAAAAAGATTGTGACATGGCGTGTGATCTATGGGTTTTAGTCTTCGCGGCAGCTTCCTGAGTGGCCCGGATTAAACGGCCGCCATCGACCGCCCAATGCCGCGAACTAGAGACTTAAGACTTTATCCGTTTGCAGGAGAGAGGGGAAGACTTGCCTAGACTAGACTTGAATGCGCTGCGAGTATTCGGTTTTGCGAGGAAGGGAAAAATCCATGCTGCGAAGATCTGTTTCTTATTTTCTGGGGATGATTTTGTCTGCAATGTTCGGCGTGATCGCCGCAAACGCACAATCAGAGCGCATTCTGCACACATTCACCTCCAACAATGATGGGGCCACGCCGCAAGCCGGGCTGATTGCCGACGCCAACGGGAATCTGTACGGAACTACGGTTTACGGCGGCTACTTGGATGACTGCAAGATCAACGAACAGCCCGTCGGCTGCGGAACGGTTTTTGAGATGAATCCGCCCTCGGCGCCGGGGGAAGGCTGGAAAGAAACGGTGATACATGAATTTGACGGAACGAGTAATGGAACTTCTCCGCAAGGGCCGATCCTTGTGGATCAGCAAGGAAACTTGTATGGCACGGCGTCGTCGAGCGGAGAAGTTAACGGCGGAATTGTATACCAGCTATCTCCACCACAAGTGCAGGGCGGAGCATGGATCTACTCTGTCATCGCGCCTTTTATCGCGGGGGGCGAAAACTTAGTCGGACCGAACGGCTCTCTCGCGCTGGACTCGCGGGGAAACCTGTACGGCGCGGCCGACGCGGGCGGGTCCAATTGCGGCGGCGTCTTCGAATTATCGCCCTCGAACGGCGTATGGACCATTACTTCGTTATATAGCTTCGATCCGAGTCGAGGCGACGGTTGCTACGCGGAGAACGGAGTGCTGATGGACCAGACCGGGCGGCTCTACGGAGTAACTTCCGAAGGGCCAGGCGGCACGATTGATGGGGCCCTCTTCGTTTTGTCGCTGTCACACGACGGCCGTTGGACAGCGCGAAATCTTCACACATTTCAAGGCGGCGTTGATGGATCCAATCCGTTGGGAAACCTTATCATTAACCGTGGCGCGCTTTACGGTACAACGCAGTATGGCGGAGACTCGGGTTGTGGTGACTATGGTTGCGGCACGATTTACCAGATCTCTGCCGATGGAAACTACAAGATAATTTACCGATTTCAGGAAGGCACACTGAACGGCATTCGGCCGTGGTCCGGATTAAGCGCCGATTCGCTGGGCAATTTGTATGGCACGACGCTCCTCGGCGGCATCGACACAGAGTGCCCATACGTTGGCACGCAAGGCTGCGGCACAGTGTATGAGTTAACGCCTCCGGAGATTCAAGGTGGCAAGTGGACGGAGACGATGCTTTACGCGTTCACGGGCTTCAACGGCGATGGAGCCTTGCCGATCGGTAATGTTTTATGGAGTAGCAAAGGGGTTTTGTATGGAACCGCATCCGAGGGCGGCAACGACAATTGCTCCACGTTTGGGACGGTCGGCTGCGGCACGGTGTTTGCGCTGTCGAAGTAAGCGCGAGCGTGGTCATGCCCCCTTCAAAAGCAGATTCCTCGCACGTTCTCGCGGGCGCTACGAATGGCTCGGAATGACAATGTGGTGTTGGTTGAAAGAGTACGACAGGGAGAAAAATTTTATGGTGAGTAAAGCTACGGGGAGTCTGCTGGGGACATTTTTGCTCGCGGTTTTTTGTGTAACCCAGGCCGACGCGCAAACCGAGCACATTCTCCGGCGATTTCTGGGCGCGGCGAAGGATGGCGCTTCTCCGCAAGCTGCTTTGATCGCCGATGCCGCGGGCAATCTTTACGGAACCACTGTCTATGGCGGCAAGGCAAACCTGGGAGGGGTCTGCGCCGTTCAGAGCCTTGACGTAGGCTGCGGCACGGTGTTTGAGATCTCACCGCCCGCAGAACCCGGGGGAAGATGGACGGAAACGATCCTGTATGAATTCGTTGACGGCAACGACGGCGCTTTGCCGTCCGGGCCTCTGGTTATGGATGAGACGGGAAGTTTGTACGGCGAAACTCAATATAGCGGTGCCCAATCTGCTTACGGGGGGACCGTATTCGAGTTGTCTCCGCCGACGATACCAGGCGGACGATGGACGGAGACCACTCTTCACAGTTTCGGGGCAAGCGGGGACGGAACGTATCCCCTGGGCGGCCTCGTTCTTGACACTCAAGGCAATTTGTTTGGAACCACAAATGGAGGCGGCAGCGGGAAGTGTGGCACGGCGTTCGAGTTGACGCCCTCACAAGGAACCTGGGCGGAGACAATTATTTTCGACTTCCAAGGTTCCGGCGGCTGCGCACCAACCAGCGGGCTCGTGACTTCCGATTTTGTCAATTTTTACGGAACGACGGGCGGGGGCGACCCCGACGATAACTCCGTGTACCGGCTCTCTCAAGCGACCGACGCGTGGAAGCTTGTCACGCTATATGACTTTTCCGATGATGACTCCACCACGCCTCAAGGACCGTTGGCCATCAGTAAGGGAGCACTTTATGGCACGACGGTCTATGGAGGAGGCACGGCGTGCGGCGGCCAAGGATGCGGAACTGTTTATCAGTACAGTTTCGCCAACGGGTTCAAGGTAGTGCACCGATTTCTGGTGGATTCGACGGACGGCATTTACCCGCAGGCCGTGACAGCGGACGAATCGGGCAATTTGTATGTGACGACGCTCGGAGGAGGAGGCAATCCCGAATGCGTGGATAACGTAAACGGGTGCGGAGCCATTGTCGAATTAACTCCGCCCGGAGAACAAGGCGGCCCATGGGTAAATACGACGCTTTACGGCTTTTCCGGTTTCAACGGCGATGGCGCGAGCCCAGTGGGCGCGGTGCTCTTGAAAAGAGGAGCGATTCTGGGAACGACGGCCTACGGCGGCGATGACTATTGCGGAATTGGGAGCAATGAAGGCTGCGGTACAGTGTTTGCATTGACGAAGTAAGTCGGTTTGTTCCATTCCGGATTTTAGAAGCAGATTCCTCGCACATCCTCGTCGCTGGCGACTACGGATGGCTCGGAATGACAATGTGGTTAGTTTTGAGTTAATTCTTGCCGGAGATGGGCGAGCGCTTCTTCGCGGGTTGTTAGCCGGCCTTCGAGTTGGGCATCTTCCATTGAAGACAAAATCTCTTTGAAGCGTGGGCCGGGCGCGAGGCCGAGAGCGATTAAATCATCTCCAGTGACGAGCGGCGCGGGTCGCATGACTTCCGGTGGCATGTTCGCGATCTTCTCGCGGACAAAATCATAGAAACTCAAGTCTCCGTGACTGGAGAGACAATCGAGGCGATGGAGCGCGAGGTGCTCGTCGAAATCGCGCATGCGGACGAAGCGCTTGAAGGTTGATTCCTTCATCTGCATGGCCTGGGCGAAGCGCATGTGATTTTCGACAAGGGCGGCGATCTGCTCCGTGTCGTCGTTAGAAAAGCGAAAGCGGCGGCAAATTTCTTCCGCCATCTTGACCCCAACATCCACGTGGCCATCAAAGCGAATGCGATCGGGCGCGATGCGGAAGGTTGGTGGCTTGCCGACGTCGTGCAAGAGCGCTCCCCAGGCAAGAGTGGCCGAAGGATTCGGCGGCAGATTGTCGAGGAGCAGCATCGTATGCACGAACACGTCGCCTTCGGGATGAAACTGCGGCGGCTGCTCGACACCTTTCATCGCTGAGATTTCGGGCAGCACTTCGCGCAGTAACCGGGTTTCGTCGAGCAGGCGGAAAGCGCGCGAGGCTTGGCCTTCGGTGAGCATCTTGGTGAGTTCTTCGCGCTGGCGCTCGCGGGATACTTGATGAATTTTCGGCGCGAGATTTTGAATGGCGACGAAGGTTGCCGGATCAATGGCGTAATCGAAGCGAGCGGCGAAACGGACAGCGCGCATCATGCGGAGTTTGTCTTCGGAGAAACGCTTCTCGGGATCACCGATGGCGCGAATGAGTTTGGCTTGTAAATCTTTCTGGCCGCCGACGAAATCCAGAAGTCGGTTCGCGATAGGGTCGAGCATCATCCCGTTGATGGTGAAGTCGCGGCGCTGCACGTCTTCCTCGGGAGACTTGGTGTAGCGGACTTCATCGGGATGACGGCCGTCGGAGTAGCTTACGTCCGACCGGAAGGTGGCGACTTCGATCATGCCGGCGTGGAAAGACCTAACCACAGGGGACACAGAGGGCGCGGAGGAATTATCGGGAACAAGCACAACGCCGAATTGCGCACCGACGGCGTAAGTTTCCGGAAAAATTTGCATAACTTCGTCGGGAGTGGCGCTAGTGGCGACGTCGTAGTCGGCGGGCTCGCGATTGAGCAGGAGATCGCGGACGCATCCTCCGGCGAGATAGGCCAAGTGACCGCGTTCGCGCAGGGTGCGAATGATGAAGATGGCGAAAGCCTGCATGAGTTAAGAGTAAATCAGGGAAGATGGAAACACAGAGGGCATAGAGGAGAAGAAGATTCCTAAGCACATTCTCGTCGCTGACGCGACTCCGAATGGCACGGAATGACAAGGGTTATACGGTAGAACATTCTTGCCTTCGCTCATGTGGTTGGAGTTGTCACGCTACCAAATCGGCGATTTTGGCAGCGGCGGCACTGGCTTTCACGTCATGAGTACGAATGATGTGCGCGCCTTGGAGGATAAGCGCGGTTTCCGCGGCGAGCGTTCCGGGAAGGCGGTCAGCAATGGCAACGTCTTCAGATTTTCCGGCACTGTCTTTGGTCGCGAGCGCGCGTCCAACGAACGACTTGCGCGAAACCCCGGCGAGCATGGGATAGCGAAGCGAATGAAATTCAGGAAAGCGCTTGAGCAGCGGATAGTTTTCTTCCAGGCGCTTGCCGAAACCAAAGCCTGGATCAAGGACAAGACGGTCGCGCTTGACCATGGCCATAAGCGCGACGTCGGCGCGATCATGCAACTCGCGCTTGACCTGCATGACGATGTCCGGCGAAGGCGCAAGGCTGTGCCATTCGTCGGGACGTCCGCGAGTGTGCATGAGAATGGCGCCGCAACCGAGCGCGGCGAGAGTCTTGACCATGGCGGGGTCCCAGGTGAATCCGCTGACATCGTTAATGATTTCTGCGCCAGCGGCGACGGCCGCCTGAGCGACGGTGGCTTTGTAAGTATCAATGGAAATTATGGCGTATGGACGTTGCTTCTTGAGAGTCGTAATTACCGGCAGCACGCGCTTGAGTTCTTCTTCTGATGTGATTGCTGCAGTCGATTGACCGACTTTCGCGCCGGGCCGGGTGGATTCGCCGCCGACATCAATAATCTGTGCGCCATCCTCCAACAATTGCAAGGCGTGCGCGACGGCCTTTTCGGGGTCGTTTTCCGGAGCGAGGAAGTGGCCGCCATCGGAAAAAGAATCGGGTGTGACATTGAGCACGCCCATGATGACGGTTCGTTTGCCGAGGGGGAGAGTTCGGGAGCCGAGGTTCCAGTCGAAGACGGTGCGCATTAGAAAAAGTTTACTTCATGCGTCCCACCCTTTTGCAAAGAGCGCAAAATGGTGGGGCAGCCAATTTTGTATTTTATAAATTGTTTTTATCAGTTCAGGAACGCCGCGAATGTTATGCGCCGATCTTATGGCCGGTTTTCAAATAGTGATTGATGGCCGATTCCCAGCCACGCATTTTTCCCTGAAACCAGGCTTCGTCGTAGCGTTGCAGTACGCGATTGCCGGCCTCGGAAAGTCCGGTATAAGTGTAGCTAACCTCGGCGTGAGTGTTTCCCTGAGGCGCTGGTGAAAGCTCGATTGAGATGCGACATACGGCGTGGCCAGGGTTGAGCCAGACAAACGCGATGCGGAAGTTTCTCGCATCGTAGTCGGTGACAGTCCAAATCGTCTCCGTGCCGTCGTCGTTCGGAGTCGCGAAGACGCAGCCTTCTTCGGCAAACCCGGAATTGGAAAAAATTAAGCGATAGCTCCATCCGGGTACCCATTCGGCCTCGCGCACCGGGCAGAGCAGAGGAAACACTTCGTTCAGAGGCGCATGATTGGTTTGGGTATGGTGATGAGCCACGCGCAGCGCGCGAAAGTTTTCCATTTTCTCTCCCAATAAAAACGGCCCGCACGGTCAGGCACGGGCCGCTCAAAAACTTAGGGCCGGACGTTTTGCGTCCGGCCAAACTTGATTATGTCACTGATTATGAGGATTTGTCACTCCCTAAAAAGCTCGCGCCGGCGTCCAGTTTCTGGATTTACGAGCGGAGTTTCGCGAACACGGATTCCACCTGAATGCGCGTGGCATCGAGCGCGCCGGAATTATCGATCAAGAAGTCCGCGGCCTTGATTTTTTCTTCATCGGGCAATTGCGCGGCCATGCGGCGGGTGATTTCTTTTTTCGCAGATTCATAATCAACGCCGGTGCGCTGCATCCAGCGCTGGATACGCTGTTCGGGATGACAAGTGACCACAATGAGCTTGTCGAAATGCGGCTTCATTCCAGCTTCAAGAATGAGCGCGGCCTCGACGATGGCGATGGCATGAGGATCGCGGCCCTCGACTTCGTCCATCCATTTTTCTTGCATCGCAATCACGGCGGGATGAACGATGGCGTTGAGTTCCGTGATGCGCGGAGATTTGCTGCTAAAAACTATCTCGGCGAGGCGCGAGCGATTGACCGTGCCATCGGCGTTGAGAATTTCTTTTCCGAAATGTTTTACGACTTCTTGATAGACCGGCTCGCCGGGACGCATGAGATCGTGCGACATCTGGTCGGCTTGCGCAACGTGAGCGCCGAGCGCGGCAAGCATGCCGCCGACCACGGATTTTCCGGAGGCGATGCCGCCGGTGAGGCCAATTCTTAACACGGAAACACCGTCTGCGTTACCCACCCTTTTCGCAAAGAACGCGAAAATGGTGGGGCAGCCTCGTACCCATCCCTGTTCACGCTCACGCTATCCCTCGGCGCAATTTGGCGGCGCGCACAGTATTGGACATCAGCATGGCGATGGTCAGCGGGCCAACGCCGCCGGGGACGGGCGTCATTGCGCCCGCAACTTCGGCGACGTTAGGATGAACATCTCCCACCAGCGTTGAGCCTTTCTTCGCGAACGACTCTTCGCGCTTGGGATGTCCCGCAAAAAACTTATTGAACGCGGCGCGGTCCGTGACCTGATTGATGCCGACATCCATGACGGTTGCGCCCGGCTTCACAAAATCGCGCGTCACCATCCCCGCGCGGCCGATGGCGGCGACCAGAATGTCGGCACGGCGGCAGACGGCGGGCAGGTCGTGCGTTTTGGAGTGGCAAACGGTGACGGTGGCGTTGGCATTGAGGAGGAGCATAGCCACAGGCTTGCCGACGATGTCGCTGCGACCGACGACGACGGCTTCCTGTCCAGCGACCGGAATGTTGCTGCGCTTCAAAATTTCCATGCATCCGGAGGGCGTGCAGGGCACGAGGCCGGGACGCTGCGTGGAAAGATAGCCGACGTTCATGGGATGAAATCCGTCCACATCTTTCGCGGGATCGACAGCGAGCAGAATTTTTTTCGCGTTCACGTGCGGGGGCAGAGGTAGTTGCACCAGAATGCCGTCAATATCGTCCCGGACGTTGAGTCCGTGAATGAGTTCGAGCAACTCGGCGGTGGACGAACTTTCCGGGGGCGTGTGTTTCTCACTGTAAATCGCGACTTCTTCGCTGGCCTTCACTTTGCCACGCACATAAACCTCGGAAGCAGGGTTGTGGCCGACGAGCACGACGGCGAGTCCGGGACGGTGCCCGGCGGCGGTGAGCAACTTTACTTCAGCGGCGACTTCAGCGCGAATTTCCGCCGCGATCTTGGTTCCATCAAGAATGGTGGCTGACATGGAAGTTCATTTTAAATGTTTACCGCATTTGCCGCCGAGAACGCAGAGAGCGCAGAGTTTATTCGCCGAACACGAAGCGGCCCAATTGATCGCCGAGTTGCTTGACCTGCTCCGGGTCGTTCGCGGCGCGGAAGCGTTCCGCTAACTGAAAGAACGCCTCTTCTTTCGAGTTTTCGCGAGGTTGTTTTGTAGTTGCCATTAATTCGTTTTATACCATCTGCCTGTCCAATGCGGGGCGAATTCAGAACGCCGTTCTTGGCGGCACGACTGAAGTCGCGCGCTCCCCTTCCGGAAACATGACACGGCGCGTCCCCTCGTCTTAGGTAACCGCCGTAGCGCGGGTATCTGGCGTAGTATGGATATAGACACCAACCGGGCCTCCGCTAGACACTTGACCCTCCTGGCGTAAATTACAAGCGGCTTATAGCGCGCTTAACCGAGCAACGCATAGCCTACAAATTAACCACCGAAATTAACCACCCAAATTAACTAATGAGGAGATGCAAAAATGATCGACGGACCGCAAGAGACAGCCGCTACAGAGACGAAAACCAAGGGACGGGCGAGCAGCAGCGCGAAGTCCGACTCAGGCGCAACGCTGGCCGAGAAGCGAAAAGAAAATAAGCGCCGGAAAAAGATGGCGCACCGCCAAACCCTTCGCCGCTCACATACGACCGGTTAAGCGATTTGCCAGGAACGGCCGGCCAGACGCGACACGCCAGAAGATGCCGTGCCAGACATGGCTGGCGAGAAACGAAGTGCCAGATAACGTTACGCAAAAGATGGTCGAAGGCAGTTGTTATGAATACTCACAAACTTCCGTTGAAACGCGTTTTGTCGGTGCGCTGCCCCATGTGCGGAGCGCCGCCGCGCACGCAATGCAAGCTCAGCACCGGGCGCCCGTCCCTCCAGGTCCATTTCGACCGTGAAAAGGCTGCCGCCAAAGCAGGTCCGCCCGAGAACTTCAGCCACGCGGCGATGCGCTTCGCTTGGCAAAATATGCTCCGCGGCTTTCGCGGCATTTTCCAAAAAGGGTGAATCGTCGTGCCGCGGCAACGGATTTACCGCCGAGAACGCCGAGCGCGCTGACTCGTGCTGCTGGGGAATTTAGGGCATCAGCGCTTGTGTCAGGGCATGGCTTCAGCCATGCCGATAAGCCGCGTGGTGAGAACACCCGAGCGGTCGCGAGGACGGAATTTGCCTGCGAACGCTAAACCCTGGGATTGAGGTCCGGGGTGCCCATGCTTCGAACCCCGCGAATCATGGGGCAGCCTCTGCTGTTGATGGGCTAGGGAAACCCAAAGAGGGGCCAGCCCCCAAATCACACCGCAATCATTTGGCTTCTGCTTCCAGCGTCGCGTTCACATTTACCTGCCCGCCGGAGACCATCATTTTGCGTTCCCAAGGTTTAAATCCGGATTTCTTGACGGCGATTTGGTGCTGGCCCGTCGGGACATTCAATGTTGACGGCGTGTTCCCGACAAAGTTGCCGTCGATCTCGATGTCCGCGCCGGCGGGATCAGAGGAAACAGCGAGTTGTGCCAACGAAGATTTTGGCGGGTCTTGCTGCATCGCAACCGTGACTGGCGAGACCATAACCTTCGGCTCGGCTGCCGCCATAGCAACGGTTTCCGCCGCCCGAATTTCTTTGCTATGGGCGGTCCAATCCGCGGTCAGCGCATCGCACGCTTCCTGCACGGACCCGCCGAGCGAAAGCGTCGATTTGCTCATGACCGAATCCCCGCTCACGTGATTGAACACCGCGACCTTGTTCCGGTGACGCAGAAATCCTTTGCCGCCCTCGTGATCGAGCACAACGATGTAATCCGCTCGATCCTGCTTGTTATTCGTCACGGCTTGCGGGCAGCGTTCGCCGAAAGTCTTGATGACCTCGGCTGTTTGCGGGCGTGCGCCGCCCGACATGTGGCTCCCATAAGTCCCATTGGTTCCTCCACCACCGCCAGAAACCTCCCATGATTCACTGTCCGTGATGAAAATCCTTGGTTTGTCGTCGTTCGAGGCGGGCGCCGCTGCTGGAGTGGGGGTTTGCGC
>JBEKTR010000076.1:0-13945 GCA_049515835.1 Terriglobales bacterium | reverse complement strand
CCTGCACAATCCCCTGCGAGCCGATGTAAATCCACGATCCCGCCGTCATCTGCCCATACATCATCAGCCCAGCGCGCTCCAGTTCGTTGAACTTCTCCCAGTTCGACCAATGCCCCACGAGATTGGAATTCGCCAGCAGCACTCGTGGCGCATACTCGTGCGTCTTGAAAATACCCACTGGCTTGCCAGATTGCACCAGCAGCGTTTCGTCATTTTCCAAACTCTTTAAAGACGCAACAATGGCGCGATAGGCTTCCCAGTTCCGTGCTGCTCGTCCCGTTCCTCCATAGACGACCAAATCCTGAGGGCGCTCCGCGACTTCCGCATCGAGGTTATTCATGAGCATGCGCATAGCGGCCTCTTGCTGCCAGCCCTTGCATGTAATCTGATTTCCGCGCGGCGCGCGGACGGGTGTGTAGGTCGAGGGGAAAACTTCCGTTTCGACGGGCATAAGCAAATTTTATGGGTTTATAGAGAAGTGTTCAAATCAGCGAGTTCAAATCAGCGGGAAAACTACCAAGTATTGTAGGGCGTGCCGTCGCTGCCGACTTGCGTCGAACCGCTATGCACATCGTTGATGCCAGTTTCCTGCTGATCGACGGAGAGCAGGGCATCTTCCTGGTCCACAGTCCACGTGCTGTTGCTCGCTGTCATAGGATCCGTAGGAATCTGCTTCAAATATCCGGCCGAGACCAGATCGTCCAGCGATTGCGGAGCTTTTTGCTTGTCGAGCGTGTATTGCGAAATCACCGAACGCATGGTGAACAGATTCTGTTTCAAAACCGATTCTTTGGCGCGCTGAATGGAACGGTTATAGGATGGAATCGCAAAAGACAATAAAATCAGCACGATGCTGATGACGATCATCAGCTCGATAAGGGTAAAACCCCGGCTTCGTTTTTGACGTATTTTCGTCATCTCGCCGTTTCATTTCACCAGGTCTTGTACAGTGTGCCGTCCAATCCGATGCCCTCGGACTTCGTGTACACGTCAAACACGCTTTGACCGCCCCAGGAATCGGAATCCGGATCGTCTTGCATCGATCGCAGTCCCCAATCGGTGCCCCCGGTCATGGGATCCACCGGAACCTGCCGAAGAAAGCGCACTTTCTTGCCTTGTACATCGACACCTTTCACCAAAGTATCAAGATCGGGCGGATAATTCTGCGAATCCACTTTGGTCTGAAACGCACCCCGGTCCGCAGCATCCTTGTAACGATCAATGGCGTCCCGCATTTGCCACAGAGCCCGCCGCAAATCCCGCTCCTTCTCGCGCTTGATGGTGACGCGCGCCAGGGGAATGGCGAGGCTGGTGAGAATCATGAGTAACGCCGTGGCCACAATCAATTCAATGAGTGTGAACCCCCGCGTTCTTGCTGCCCTTTCCCGCCCTTTGGATAGTCTTGAAATACCCCAAGTCATGACAATCGGTTCGTGGCGCGCCACGTTGTCGCATATCATGGCCGCACTACTCGACGGAGACATTGGCGATCGTCCCTGCTACCGGCACTGCCTGCATGTTCGGATCGCGCACGCCGCCCTTGGAGATCGTCAGCGTGCCCTGGCCACTGGATTTCGCGAGGAACGTCAACACCAGCACCGTGCCCTGCCCCGAAACTCCATTTGCTCCAGGGGGTCGCGTCGCCGTAATTTGCAATGTTCCGCTGCTATCGTCGTCGCGATGGACGAGAGCGACTGCTTGCCCATCCTGCGAGAGAAAACCTCCATTGGAAACATTCATCACTTGCAGCAGTTTGGGATCGTAGGCGACCTGCACCGGGACGGTGTGTGCATTCTGCACGCCGTTCACGAGCACGTTCACTGTAAACGTCGCTCCCTTCACCTGCTTAATACTCGGCGGATCAAATCCAAATCCAGCCAAACCCGGTGTAGTTCCGGATTGGGTCGGGTTGGTTGCCGTCGGCGGCATGACTGGCACCCCAGAAGTTGGATTTGTTGGCGCGACACTGCGAACTGGAGTCTCGGTTGCCGCCGGCATCGGCAACGGCGCGATGCGCCGCAATTCGATGGCGCTGGCGGTACCGACTGAAATGGCCTTTTCATTCAAGCTGCTGAGTTCATGTTCGCGCACAATGTGAGGAATCAAAGCAAAAACAGTCTCCGTCTCGGAGTGGTCGGTATTGCTCTGCCCAAACAAATATTTCAGGATCGGAATCTGCCCCAACCCGGGAATGCCCGTCAGCGACTTGGTCTGCTGATCTTCCAACATGCCGCCCAGCAGATTGACTTCGCCTTCCTTCAAGCGGACTTCGTGCTCAATCTTCCGCTGCCCGATCACTGGCTGCTGAATCCCTCCAATGTTCGTGTATGAAGTCACCGATGAGATATCCATGGTGATCTTCAGCGTGACTTGCCCGTCAGCATGGATATGCGGCGTAATGTCAATGTTCACGCCGACATCCAGATATTGAAATTGCGTGTTGACCAGAGGGCTCACGCCCAGGCCTGTATTGCCGATGCCCGAACCGAATGAGCCGGTCGCCACCGGCACGCGATCGCCAATTTTCAGTGTTGCCTTTTGTCCATCCACGGCCCTTATCTGCGGATTCTGAATCAGCTTCGTGCTGCTATCGGAAAATAGCGCCGTAGCCGTAGCCTGCGAGATCGTCACCGTAAAGTCCGTCGCATTCAAGTTGCCCAGAGCATTCAGATTGATTGAGTTTGGCGTGCCTGACGTACTATTCGTCGATGTCGTCGTACCGGTCGTCGTGCCCGTGCCCGTTGTCGTATTGGACACGTTATTCTGTAATGCAACAGTCGCGCTGGTCGGCGGATTGATTCCCAACGTCTTCGACTTGTCGCGGTTGATCTGCATGATCGCAACGTCCACAATTACTTCGGGCTTGGCCTTGTCGAGATCGTTCACCAGTTTTTCGGCCAGGGCGACTTGATCGGGCGTGCCCCGCACTACAATGGCATTTTGCGTCGGGAGCGCCTGCAGGCGCTGGATTTCAAGTATCTGCCGCAGCGCGTTCACCGTGTCCTGCAGTTCCGTCGGCTGCGACAGGTTCGACATGTAGAACGTCTTGATGACGCTTTGTTCCAGATCTTTGCGCTTCGCCGGATTGTCCTGGGCTACAAAAATCGTGTTCGGCGTCACCGGACGCCAGAAAGTTTTCGACTCGAGCGCCACGATTTGCAGCGCTTCTTCGAGCGTGACTCCATTCAATTCAATCTTGATTCTGCGCGAGGTGTAATCAGGGTCAAATAAAACGTTGATACCGGCAAGCTTGCCGACAGTCTCAAAAATGACCTTCGTATCTTCCGTCAGTTTGAGCGTGATGGGGATGTTCGAGATGGGAGCCAGTTCAACCGGGCCTTGAGCTTGCTGCAAGCGTCTTTGTAACTCGTCAGCGCTCGCGGCGGACGCCTTCGGTACTGGCGACTTCGCCGCGTCAATCATTTCTTGCGTGTGCTTGATTTCCTGCTTGGCAATGAAACTCGAAGAGTCAATTTCTGCCGCTTTCTGGAATTCCCCTAGCGCTTGATCCAGTTGACCGGCATCGCGCAGCAATTGACCGCGATGCACGTGTGACGCGCCTGCCAAAAAACGCAAACGTTCAAACGCCGAGCGATAGGCAATGTCAGTTGGCTTCAAATCATAGGCTTGTTTGTACAAGTCGTACGCCTGCTCGTAATTCTGCCGAGCTTCGGCGTCTTTACCTTTGGTATAGAAGGATTTAGCTTTATCTTTATCCGCTGCGGGCGCGGAAAGAACCACGAAAAGCATCAAGCAAATCAAAGCCGCCGGGCGCTTCAGGCGAATCATTCAGTGTTCCTCACGGGCATTTCTCCCAAGCAACCGGCCGTCGGACCGGATTTCAGACCCAAACATCCTCAAAAATTGATCGAGTTCCGGTTATTGTAACATTGCCTCTCAGCTTGCCGAAGTTACTGTTGGTATTGCAGTTACACACTTAGAGACGTATTTGGCGGTGCGCGTGTACTTCCGCCAACCCAAGTTGAGATAAGCTAGAAATAGCCCATGCCTCGCCAAGCCAGTCACCAGATCAAAGCAAATCCGGAGAAAAATCCCCACCGCGACCCCGTCGCCTCTGGGCAAAGGGATGCTTCCGTCAATAGGATCGCTTCTCACAACTACTTCTTGCTGGAAAAATTTGAGACTGGCATTGTCTTGACCGGCACGGAGGTCAAGTCAGTGCGTGGCGGCACCGCCAATCTTAAAGATTCTTATGGCCTTATCAAAGACGGCCAACTATACCTGCTCAATGCGCACATTGGACCCTACGATCACGGCAACATCTTTAACCACGCCCCGCTCCGCACTCGTAAGTTGTTGATGCATCAAGAGGAGCTCCGCAAACTGATAGGCAAGACCCAGCAAAAAGGACTTACCCTAATTCCTACGCGCTTGTACTTTAAGAACGGCAGGGTGAAAGTCGAATTGGCCCTCGCCAAAGGCAAGCAACTGTGGGACAAACGGGAGACCGAACGCCGCCGCACTGCCGACCAGGAAGCTAGGGAAGCCGTTGCCCGCTCACGAAAAGCTCGCTAGAGTCATAAGGGCATAGGGGATTTCCCGGCAACTCTCGTATCTATGTCTGGGCTATTTACCACCCTTAATGTACAGAACGCCGCACAGCGAAAGGTGTAAAATTGGGAGTCAAACATAGAATCTGCGCAGTTCAATCTTTTACTTTAGGAGAGCCATGAAAAAGAACATTCTCATCTGGAGCCTCGTACTTACCATCGCAGTTCCCGCGTTCGCCCAGCGAAAAGAACAAAGGCGAGTGGAAGACGCCGGCAACGTCATGAAAGAAATTCTCGATATCCCCGATGACATTCCGCAGGACGTGATCGATAAAGCCGATTGCATTGTGGTGTTGCCTTCGGTTTTGAAACTTGCCTTTGGCGTGGGCGCCAGCTACGGCCGCGGCGTAATGACTTGCCGCAGTGGGGCCAACTATGAAGGCTCATGGGGTGTTCCCACTATGATCGCTCTGGAAGGCGGCAGCGTGGGCTTCCAATTGGGTGGCCAGGCCACGGATTTCGTTCTCCTGCTCATGACCAAGCGCTCGGCGGACAACATTCTCACCAGTAAAGTAAAACTTGGCGGCGACGCTTCCGCGGCGGCTGGCCCAGTCGGACGCAATGCTTCAGCGGAAACGGACATTACCCTTCGTGCGGAAATCCTGTCCTACTCCCGCGCGCGAGGACTGTTTGCCGGCATCTCGCTGGCCGGTTCTACACTCCGGCCGGACAATGGCGCCAATGAGAATTTGTATGGCAAGAAAATCGACGCGAAAGACATCGTATTCAATCACGCCGTTCCTATGCCAGCCTCGGCGAAAATCCTGATTGATACCTTGAATAAGAAGTCGCCGAAGAACACTTCAAAGAACGGCTAAGTGGTCAGGCGTGCAGATTTGGCCCGGAGTGCAGCCGCATTTCGGGCTTATTTCTTTGCTTTTAATTTGGGACCAATGGCGCGAAAAGTCATATCTTTCGCTTTGCTGCGCGTCTTTTTCTTCCAGGCAAAAAATAATTCCGTGTAGGCTTGCGCGAGGTAGTGGTTCGGGGTGATTCCTAACTTTTTCGCAGTCGCATCAATCCAACGCGCCGGTCCCTCGATTTCGCCGAAATCACCGATGGGCGTGTGATCCACGACCACATGGCCTTTGCCGTCGCCCCACTCCGCGCGGAATTTTTCGTAGCGAAAGACGGGCTGAAATCTCAATGCCAGCAGGATCGCTTCCATCTTTGGCCCATCGGCCACGCGAGTTTCCGTTTCCATCCGCACCTTGTGTCGTCCCGTCTTGCCTTTAGACTTGTGGGTCAGCACCCAGGCACTTCCGTATTTCCTTAGCCGCAACAAATCTCCGCGTTTGCGCAACGGTTGGCCACGAAAGTCGTACAGCGTATTCATCTCGTGCGTGCGCGGAGTAATAAGGCGAAATCCCCCCGCCTTAAGTCGCCGCGTCAGCGCTGCGATCTTCTCCACGCGAAATTTGATTTCAATTTCGTTAGGCATCGCTTACTTACACGAACATCATCATCAATTGAACGTCGGCAGCTTGACTAGGTCGTCATCCGGTACCGGTTCGAGCGGCTCTCCAGCTTTGCGCCAAGCGGCAAGTCCGCCGACGATTGCAAACGCGTTAAATCCTCTTTTCCGCAACATGAGCGCCACCCGGGCGCTCGTAGCTTCGCGCGCTCAAGTGCAGTAGAGATAAATCTCTTTGTCCTTGGATAAGTGCTTGAGTTCTTCTTCCAGATTGTTCGGCTCAATCCGGATAGAACCCTTGATGCGCTGCCCACCGGCGTCGTAATAACCGTGGCTGCGCACGTCCACGATCGTGACCTTGTCGCTCTCTTCCGACAATTTTTTCGCCAATTCCTGCACCTGAACGCGAGGCACCACACGGTATTCGCGGTTCTTGTAATACAGCCAGAAGCGGTAAACGATATAGGCAAAGAACGCCAACAATAAAACGTCAGTGACAGCATGGCTCGCCGCTCTGAATCCGTTGGAAATTCTAGTCAGGAAATCGCGTCCCAGGTATCCGAGCGTCCCATAGGCCATAACGTAAAGCACCGCGCCGGCCGCGTCGAAACGAAGGAATTGCAATGGCTTCATCTTCATGCTTCCGGCCAGAGGCGGCGACATCGTGTTCACGCCGGGGATAAATTTGGCGATCACCAGCGCCGTCTTCCCCCGCCTGTAAAACGATTCCGCGGAATTCAGGATGCACGCTTCCGGATTCATAGATAGCCGGCACAACAAACCCAGCAAAGTCCAGCCCATGTAGCGGCCCAGGAAAAAAAACAGCGTATCGCCCACCAACATGCCCGAGATGGCGATCACAAATAGCGTCGGGCCATTCAGCAGCTTGGCGGCTACGGCCGCACCCCCACCCACCAGCGCGATCGCCGCAGGCACGGGCAGGCCAATCGCCTCCGCGAATACGATCGCGCAAATCAACACATACCCGTGTTTCTGAATCAGAACGAAGAGGTCGCTCATGTGCTCACATTCTATCTGGAAGGCTGTTGGATGGTGGAATCTCGCAGAAGATTCAAGAGCCTGGGACACAGAAAGAATCAGGATTGCTACTTTTCGCGGGCCACAACGAATTCGGGCGCCCACAGCAACGCGCGCTTGATTTCACCGTCAGGAAAGCCACAAATCGCATTGCATGCCAGTTCGGCATATTGCATCGCCTGCTCATGCGCCGCCTCAATCGAACCGTAGCGCTCCAAAATTTGCAGGACCTGCGCCGGAGTGACGCCATCGAATGCCCGCTCATGCACCACCAACTCGATCTGCGCCCGCTCTTGTGGCGTGCAACGCTCAAGCGCGTGAATGACCGCCATGGTGACTTTGCCTTCCCGCAGGTCGCTGGCAACAGGTTTGCCCAGCACGCTCTCTGACGCCGTCAGATCGAGCACATCATCAACGATCTGGAACGCCATGCCCAGGTCGTGTCCATATTGCGCGAGGTTTTCTTCTTGCTCCGGAGTGGCGCCTCCAAGAATCGCGCCGATCCTCATGCAAACGGAAAACAGACACGCCGTTTTGCGGAAGATCAAATCGAAGTGCTCTTGCAGCGTGATCAGCTTACCCAGCTTCTCCATCTGGAGCAGCTCGCCTTCCACCATCTGCTGAGTGAGTTCGATGAGCGTGTCCAAAATACGGAAGTTTCTTTCCTGCACCGCAACTTTGAAGGCCTGCATGTAGAGCCAATCGCCCGCCAGCACGCACTTCGAATTTCCCCACTGCGTGTTGGCCGCCGGGCGTCCGCGCCGCGTTTCGGCTTCATCAATAATGTCATCGTGAACCAGAGTGGCTGTGTGGATAATCTCCACTACCGCACCCATGCGTATGGCCCCGCGTCCTTGATAATCAAAAAGTTTTGCTGCAAGTAAAAGCAAAACGGGCCGGATCCGTTTACCACCGCCGTTCCGCAAGTACTCGCCAATCTCAGTGATGGCCTCAACACCCGCCACCGTGTCGCGGCCAAACTCGCGCTCGATGGCGGCGAGGTCCTCCCGCAGCATTTCGAAAACTTCTTTGCCGTGAATGACCGTGGATGTGCTCAAAATATTGTTTTCTGGCTGCCCCACCATTTGCGCGCTTTTTTGCGCAAAGGGTGGGAACCAATTCAATTTGTCCTGTAGTTCGTAAACTGCAAATCCAAACCAAAATCTTTCTGCTTGATCAATGCGATAACCCCTTGCAGCGCGTCCCGGTCCTTCCCGCTCACGCGCACCAAATCACCCTGAATCGAAGCTGTGACCTTTATCTTCGAATCCTTAATCGCCTTCACTATCTCTTTCGCTTTTTCTACAGGAACCCCTTGCGTGATTGTAATTTTCTGCTTCACGGTCGCGCCTGCAGCCGGTTCAATTGCCGCGTAGGTCATTCCTTTTAACGAAACATTGCGCTTGACCAACTTCTGCCGGAAAATTTCGTTCACCGCTTTGAGCTTGTAATCATCGAGCGAGTGAAGATTGATTTTGTCCGTGCCCTCCATCTCGATGTTCGACTTCGAGTCTTTCAGGTCGAACCGGGTATGGATTTCTTTCAGCGCCTGCTGAATGGCGTTCGATACCTCCTGCAGATCCAACTTATTTACGATGTCAAAAGTATTTTCAGGCATATATGTCGTCCCTGCCTAACAGATGGCCGTTCGCCTCAAAAAGGTGCACGTACCAAGCTAAATGGAGTCGGGCTTTTCGTGAAGCGAAAAGAAGCAGTCAAAATTCGCGGTCGTTTGCAAACCCACATCTTCTGCGGAAATGCCCCGTAATTCGGCTAATTGGCGGGCCGTCTCTTTCACGAACGCCGGTTCGTTGCGCTTGCCGCGATGCGGCACCGGCGCTAAAAACGGGGAATCCGTTTCGATGAACATGCGATCCAGCGGAACTTCTTTCGCGGCATCACGAATCGGTTGTGCCTTCGGAAAAGTCACATTTCCGGCGAAAGAAATCATGAAGCCCATATCCAGCGCCCGTTTTGCATGCTGCCAATTTCCAGTGAAGCAATGCAGAATTCCGCCGAGTCTACTCCCCGCCCAATTTTGCTCGATTAGATTGAGACAATCGTCCCACGCATTTTCGCTGTCATTGGATGGTCGGCAATGAATGATGATGGGGAGCTTCGCCGCCTTCGCCATTTCCATTTGTTTCACAAAAACCTGCTGCTGCACTTCGCGCGGAGAGTGATCATAAAAATAATCCAGCCCAATTTCTCCCCACGCTAAGACTTTCTTGTTCTTCGCCAACCGCTCCATTTCATCAAACATCGCATCGTTGGCCTTCTCGGCTTCATGCGGATGAATGCCCGTCGTCGCATAAATGAAGTCATGCCGCTCCGCCAACCGCACTGCACAGCCGAGTTCCTCCGGAGTTTCACCGTTGCCGATCGCTAAAATCGTCCGCACGCCAGCTTCGCGCGCCCGCGCAATGACCAGCTCGCGGTCCGAGTCGTACTGCTTGCCTTCCAGGTGTGCGTGGGAATCTACAAACATAAAATCGGATACTAACCACGACCTCGTCATCCTGAGAGCCCGCGCTTTTCATCGCGGGCCGAAGGATCTCGCGCGCAGCTTCACTACTCTAACCTCCTTGTCATTCCGCGCCGTTCATAGTCGCGGAGCGACGAGAACGCGCGAGGAATCTGCTTTCACTTCAACCTCGTCCCTACCGGCACATCCTCCAAAAATCCCGCCAGGATAGCCTTCCCGCCCTCCGGCGACGCCGCCACAATCATTCCGTTCGACTCGAGACCGCGCAGTTTTCTCGGCGCAAGGTTCGCTACGATTACGACTTTTCGCCCAATCAACGTTTCTGGCTCGTACGATTCCGCGATCCCTGCCAATATCTGCCGCGTTTCATTGCCGAGATCCACTTCCAAGCGCAATAACTTATCGGCCTTCGGCACCCGCTCCGCAACTTTCACTAGCGCCACGCGCAACTCGACTTTCGCGAAGTCATCAATCGTAATTTTCCCGTCATTCGCCACAACCGGCGTTACAGCCGCCCCGGGCGCTGCAACTGGTGCCATCGTACCGGCAACCGCCGGCGTCTCAACCCCACTTCTTCCCTGCTCTTCCATCTTCTGCATCCTTTCGACCGCGCTCTTGTCGGCTCGCGGAAACACACCTTCAATCTTTCCCAGTTTCGTTCCCGGCGGAAGCTGTCCCCAATTCAATGCCGCAAGATTAAACGTCTTGATATCGCCCAGCCCGAGCTGCGTCCAGATTCTCGCCCCCGCCTCCGGAATCACCGGATAAGCCAGCGCCGTCACGATCCGCAACGCTTCCGCGCTCGTATAAAGAATCGTCGCCAACCGCTCCTGGCTTTCCTTGTCCTGCTTTTCCCCGAGCGACCACGGTGCGTTTTCCACGATGTATTTGTCCGCAACCGCAACCAGGCCCCATGCAGCTTCGAGTGCACGCGAAAATTGCTGCTGATCGAAGAGCGTCCCAAAATCTGCAATCGTCTTCGCCGCAGCTTGTGCAACTGCTTCCTCCGCTGCCATCGGTCGCAACGGCTCCGGAATCTGCCCCTGAAAATACTTGCCAATCATCGTCAGCACTCGGCTGGCTAAATTTCCCAGCCCATTCGCGAGATCGGAGTTGTACCGCTGCACCAGCGCATCAAACGAAAACGATCCATCCTGGCCAAACACAATCTCGCGGAGGAGGAAATAACGCAGCGCATCCGCGCCCAGAACATCAAGAATCGTCTCCGTCCGCACAATGTTGCCGCGCGACTTCGACATCTTGCTCTCTTCAAACAAGAGCCAGCCATGCGCAATAATGCTTTTGGGCAGCGGCAATCCAGCCGCCATCAAAAATGCCGGCCAATACACGCAGTGAAAACGCACAATCTCTTTGCCGATCATTTGAATGTCGGCTGGCCAATATTTTTTGTACTTCGAATCGTCTTCCGAGCCCCAACCCAGCGCGGTGATGTAATTCGCCAGCGCATCCAGCCACACATAAATCACATGCTTCGGATCGTCGGGAACCGGAATGCCCCACGAAAACGTCGAGCGGCTGATAGATAAATCGCGCAAGCCCGACTTCACGAACGACATCACTTCATTGCGCCGAGTCTCGGGACGAATGAAGTCCGGCTGGCTCGTGTAAAGCTCCAGCAACTTATCTTGAAACGCCGACAACTTGAAGAAATAATTTTCTTCTTTCACGGTCTCCGTCGGTCGGCCACACTCCGGGCAGGGCGCACCCGGCTCGGTCACATCCACATACAGCTCATCGAACACGCAGTACTGCCCCACATATTCGGCTTTATAGATGTAGCCGTTGTCGCGAATCTTCCTCCACAACGCCTGCACGCCGCGCTTGTGCCGCTCCGAAGTTGTGCGGATGTAATCGTCATACGTCAGCCCCATCCGGTCCCAAAGCGCTTTGAACTCTGCCGAGACTTCATCGGTCAACTGCTGCGGAGATTTCCCTGCTGCCTGCGCCGCCCGCTCAATCTTCTGCCCGTGTTCGTCTGTCCCGGTCAGAAAATACGTATCTTTGCCCAGCAAGCGCTGCCGACGCGCAATCGCATCGCACACCAGCGTCGTGTACGCATGGCCGATGTGCGGCCGCGCATTCACGTAATAAATCGGGGTCGTAATGTAAAATTTTTCGCTCATGGGCTTCTTAACTTACACCAACCACCTTGTCATTCCGAGCCATTCGCAGTCGCAACCCGACCAGAAAGTGCGAGGAATCTGCTTTTGTCCAGATCGGTTAGACACTCTGGCCCGCTCGGGCATTCTCGCAGCGCCGCTTCCATCACGCTCTTCAGAGGAACATTCTTCTCCATCGCGATCTTTCTGCAATCCTCGTACTCAGCGGCATAATTGACGACTGCGCCATTATGGCGCGCAATTTTCACTCGCACACTTCCCCATGGAGTCGCCGCCGCCACCCACTCCCTCGTCAGCACCGCGCGCTCTTCCTCGCGGCGTCGGATGCCCAGCGTCGAAGTTTCTGCGAAAATCATCCGAGTCAGCCGCTCGGCATCTTCGTTGCGGCACAAAACCGTCAACAACATTCCCGGCCGGTTCTTCTTCATCTGCACCGGCAGCACAAACGCATCCAGCGCGCCCTCGTTTAGCGCTCGCTCCATGGCATAACCCACCACTTGGGGATTCAGATCATCGATGTTCGCTTCGAGCACGGTAATCGTCTCGCGCGCGGCGTCTTCATGTGCTCGGCCCTGCGCTTCGCCGACCACCAACCGCAGCACGTTCGCGTGCCCCGAAAAATCTCTCGTGCCCGCGCCGTAACCAATTTTTTCCGTCTTCATCGCTGGAAACGGCACGAAGCGCTTCGACAGCGTCTTCACGATGGCCGCCCCGGTGGGCGTCACCAACTCGGACTGCACACCAGACGAATACACCGGCGCATCTTTCAGCAGCTCTAGCGTTGCCGGCGCGGGAACCGGAAAATTCCCGTGCGCGCACTGCACCGTTCCCCCGCCAACGTTGAGCGGTGAGCACACAAATTCATGTACACCCAACGCCTCGGCTCCAACCGCTGCGCAAACAATGTCCACAATCGCGTCCACTGCGCCCACTTCGTGGAAGTGCACTCTCTCGATGTCCATGTTGTGGATCTTCGCTTCCGCCGCGCCCAGCGCTTCAAATATCGCGATGGCCGTCTTTTTTGCCCCGATCGAAATCGCCGCCGCCTGGATAATTTCGCGAATCTCTTTCAGCCCACGATGGTCACTATGCCCGTGTGGCGCGGACATTCCTGTCCGCGAATCTCTCTTTCCAGAACTTTGCCCGCCAAAATTGTGCTCGCTCAAAACCGCCATGGCGGCGTGTGCATGCTCGTGCTGATGGTCATGAGCGGGCTGGTGGCTATGTTCGTCACCCTGACGATTGCGATGCTCATCATGATGATCATGGCGATGACCGTGCCCATGCTCTTCATCCTTGCCCCTTACATCGACTTTCGTCGCCGAAATTCCGCTGCGGTTCACCCGCGAAATCTCCAGCTTCGCGCCAATATTCAGCGCCGCAACCGCATCTTCCAGCAGGCAAGGGGACACACCCGCATCCACCAGCGCGCCCAAAAACATGTCGCCGCTGATGCCGGAAAAACAGTCTAAGTAAGCTATCCGCATAGGATTTTCATGCTCTCACTTCGAATTCGCAAATATTAGAAGACCGGCCTGTGGTTCCGCGCTCTCTGCGTCCTCTGCGGTGAAAGCTTGTCGATGAGGAACTCTCATCATAGGGAACGCGCTTTGCCTCCGTCAAACTCGCGCCCTCTGCTACAATCACTTTTTTCTTCAATCATTTAGGGGAACTCTTGTACCGCCATCTTGAAGCCCGTTTAACCCAGCATTTCCGCGATTATCTGAAGCGCACCTACGACGTGGACCTTCGGAAAATCGTCGTCGAACTGCCGCCGCGCGTCGAACTCGGCGAGTATGCCTTGCCCTTGGCCTTTGAACTGGCGAAGAAACTCCGCAAGGCTCCAAGAAAGATTGCCGAGGAAATCCTTGCCGGCGTGGGAGTCATCGAGGGCTTTACCAAGCTCGAAGTCGCCGGAGCCGGATACATCAACGCCTACGTCGATCGCGCGGCCATGGCGAACTCGCTTGCGTCAGATGTTCACCCGGAGCACAAGACTCCGACCGGCAAGATTCTGGTTGAGCATTCCAGCATTAATCCCAACAAAGCCGCGCACATCGGCCATCTTCGGAACGCGATTCTCGGCGACACCTTCGTCCGCTTGCTCCGCTTCGCACAGCGCGAAGTGGATGTCCAGAACTACATTGACAACACCGGCGCCCAGGTCGCGGATGTTGTGGTTGGTTTTCAGAATTTAGACAAGAAATCCCGCGCCGAAATCGAAGCCCTCACAAAACAGCCTCGTTTTGACAACTACTGCTGGGATCTCTATGCTCGCGTCTCGCAGTGGTACGCC
>JBEKTR010000075.1:0-14263 GCA_049515835.1 Terriglobales bacterium | reverse complement strand
ATTCCGAAAGGAAGTGCCGACGAAGTTCGCCAGAAAGGGATTGAGGCGTTCCAAAGATCGATTCTCGAAATTGCGCCGTTTCTCGGTGAGCGAGTGCAAGAACTTAACGATTGGAACGACGTCAGCCTGCTGACGGTCGCTGTCGATCGCCTGGAGAAGTGGTACAAGCCCGGCCTGCTATGCATCGGCGACGCCGCTCACGCGATGTCGCCGATTGGCGGCGTTGGCATCAATTTGGCGATTCAGGATGCCGTGGCGATCGCAAATTTGCTGGGCGCGATTTTATTGCAGCGCTCGCCCTCGGAAAGCGAGCTCGCAACCGTCCAGCAGCGACGAATCTTTCCCACCCGTGTCACACAGGGATTTCAGGTCCTTGCACAGAACAATATTATTCGCAGAGTTCTCGCGTCAGACAAAAACAAGCCTATGCGCGCGCCGTGGTTTATGAAGCTTTTCGGACGATTCCCTTTTCTCCGTCGAATTCCGGCCCGGATGTTAGGCGTGGGCGTGAGGCCCGAGCATGTGAGAACGCCGAAAGTCGCGGCGTGATGGCCGGATGCTCTAACATGGATTGTTCTGCGGAAGCGCATCTGGTCCGGTGATCGGCACGGTCTTCAAAACCGTTGAATGGCATCTCTGATGTCACTGATGGGTTCGACTCCCATTCGCTTCCGCCAATTTCTGGGGGTCCCTCGACTGCGCTCGGGATTTCGCCTGCGGGCTCCCGCTTCCCACCCCATCACGCGAAAAAACGCGGATGGGGCCCCGGCTTCGCTCACGCCCGCAATACGGCTCAACTTCAAAACCGTTGAATGGCATCTCTGATGTCACTGATGGGTTCGACTCCCATTCGCTTCCGCCAATTTCCCAACGCTGCGCTATAGTGCTGACCATGATCCGTCCACACATAACAGCTATAGCATTCCTCGTGTGTCTGCATCTCGCGGCGACCGCAAATGCGCAGGCTACATATAAATATTTTCGCAGCGGCAATACCGCCGATGTACAAACCAAAACGACCGCTGGGATTGCCATGATGGGCGGAGGAACGGATCTGGACGAAGCTTTCCGCTGGCTTTGCATGCGAGGCGGCGGAGGCGACTTTCTCATCTTGCGCGCACATGGAGACGATGATTACAACCCTTATGTGCAAGGGTTGTGCAAGACCAACTCCGTTTCTACCCTAATTATTCCTGATCGGGCATCCGCCCAGGATGCACATCTCGCCGAGATTATTCGCCATGCAGAAATAGTATTCATTGCCGGCGGTGATCAGGCCCTCTACGTCCGGTTTTGGAAAGGAACGCCGGTGCAAGATGCCATCAATGCGAACATCGCCGACGGCAAGCCCATCGGTGGCACCAGCGCAGGTCTCGCGATCCTGGGACAATTTTCCTACGGCGCCCTCAACGATCCTGATGACAGCGAACTTCACTCCAAAGATGCGTTGCCGAACCCATTTCACAATCAAGTGACGATCGTGAACAACTTCCTGAAGATTCCACTACTTGCCAACACGATTACCGACAGCCACTTCGCCAAGCGCGACCGCATGGGAAGAACACTAGTGTTTCTGGCCCGCATCATGCAGGATGATTTGTCGGCCCATCCGCGGGAAATTGCGATTGATGAAAGATCAGCGGTGTTGGTCGATGAGAACGGAAAAGGTGTTGTCGTCGGATCGGGCAAGGGGGCCTATTTCCTTCATCCCACGCAGGCACCGGAAATCTGCAAAGAACGCATGCCTCTCGCCTTTAGCAATATTGAAGTTTATCGCGCCCCAAAAGGGGCGAAGTTCGACTTGCCGTCATGGGTCGGCCAGGGCGGGCTGAGTTATTCGTTATCCGTCAAAGGCGGTGTTATTCAGAGTACGCAGACCAATCGCTCTATTTACTAGACGGACCGTATTTTCTTAAGTCAGAGATTTCCGACGGCATTCTTCGCTATTCGGGACCTACAGGGGGTTTGGGCGATACGTCAATGATGAAGCCGCTGCGTCGTTTTGCGGATCTCGCTGCTCTATCTGCTGCTCGGTGACTATGTTATGCATAGGCGCTAGCGAGCACGTGGGATCTGTTGCAGTTGCATCGCCGGTTAGAAGAAATGCCTGGCATCGACAGCCGCCAAAGTCTTCTGTGCGGTGCTCGCAACTCCGACAAGGTTCCTGCATCCATTCTTCTCCGCGAAAACGCTGGAACGCAGCCGATTCGCTCCATATCCATTCCAGGGAATGATCGCGGACGTTATCGAACTTCAAGTCAGGTATGACTCCCGCAGCGTGGCAAGGTAGTGCCCGTCCAGCAGGATCGATCAATAACAAGCGCTGTCCCCATCCTCCCATACAGGCTTTGGGATAACGGGCATAGTAATCGGGAACCACGCAATCAATTCTCATTTTTCCTGAAAGACGTTCTTGCGCCGCCTCGACGATGCTCATGCAGTGCCCCACCTGCTCTCTCGTTGGCATCAGCTGAGCACGGTTTTTCAATGCCCAGCCGTAATACTGCGTATGTGCAATTTCCAGACGATTAGGGCCGAGTTGTTCAGCAAAGGCAATCATTTCTTCGAGATGGTCAAGATTCTGGCGATGAACGACGAGGTTCACGGTAAAAGCGACTCGCAATTTGTTGATTGTCCTCGCGAACACGATCTTGTGCGCGTGCGCCTTGGTTCCCGCGATCGTGTTGGCACGATCCTCGCGCGAGTCCTGAATGCTGAGTTGCACATGATCGAGTCCGGATTCGATGAGTTCTCGAACGCGGCTTTCAGAAATTCCAATCCCAGAAGTGATTAGATTTGTATAGAGTCCCGCATTGTGCGCCGCCCGGATCAATTCTTCTAAATCAGCACGCGCGGCTGGTTCGCCTCCGGTTAAATGGAGATGCAAAACTCCAAGCTGGCGCGCCTCATGAAAAACTCTTATCCAATCTTGCGTTGCCAGCTCGCGCCTGGCGGCAATCATCTCCAAAGGATTAGAGCAATACACACAATGCAATGGACAGCGATGCGTAATTTCCGCGATGAGAGCTAGCGGTTTGTAGATAGTAGTCACTTCAGAAATCCACCACGCGTTTGTCGTGCAGCTTTTCGAGAAAGCTCAGCACGTCTTCGCGGATTTTTATAGGGTCCGCCTGCTGGTAGCGTTCGGCCAGCGAAGAAATAATATGAGCCACGTCGCGTTGACCATCCACAAGCTCAAGTATGCTCAGACCCGTTGCATGGACGCGGATCATGCCTTCAGGAAACAGAACAACCCGGTCTTCGCCATGATTGCCCCATCGGCATCCGGCAGCAAAACTTGGGCGGCTCGAATCAGAGGGCCGCGACACTTAGTTTTCCTCGATTCGAAAGGCGCCCGGTGGCGGCCATCCCGGTTGGATGTAAGCGAAATAAAGCGCATCTAACTGTGCCCACAGAATGTCACACTTCGCGCGCAACGCGGCGATCGCCAGTTCCTGTTCGGGCCGGGTTCGCGCGTGCTGCGTCACCCATTGCAAAGCAAACTGCGCATCTTCCGGCGCCTGATGGAGCCGCGCGGTAAAGTAATCAAGGCCGCCCGAGAGCCAGGGATAATGCTGTCGCATACGATCCATTCTGAGGGCAATCAAGTCCCGCGAAAACATCTCGGTCAGTGAAGATGCCACGGCTTCCAGGAAGGTCCGGGTCTGCACCAATGTGAGATAAGCATCCACGGCGTAGCGCACGGCCGGCAGCACTTCGTCACATCGAATTACACGTTCACGCTCTAGACCACTCGCCTCGGCCAAGCGAATCCAGCGCTCAATACCGCCCTCTTGCTGCGAATTCCCGTCGTGATCCACCACACGCTTTCTCCACGCGCGGCGAAATTGCGGATCTTCGCTGCGCGAAAGGATAATCGCGTCTTTCACGGGAATCCGGCTCTGGTAGTAATAGCGATTCAGCGCCCACGCTTGCAGTTGCCCTCGGTTCAGCTTTCCTTCGTGCATGAGCTTATGAAAAGGATGCTGATGGTGGTAGCGTTCCTTGCCGGTTTGGCGCAGCCGTGCCTCTAATTCTTCTGGCGACAGCATGGCGTCACCGTTATCTAGGTTATCTACAGTTCGAACTGCCATCCATCCTCCGCCACTTCCCAACCCGCCGCGCGCACTTCTTTATATTGTTCACTCGATGCGTCTAGTATGGGATTGGTATTGTTCACATGCAGGAAAACTTTACGCGGTCGCTTCAGTCCCGCCAACCGCCGTAAACTGCCTTGTACACCGGAAATCGGAATGTGCCCCATCTCTAGCGCCGTCGCACCTTTTCCCTGCACTCGAATCAACTCGTCATCACTCCAAAAAGTACCGTCAAAAAGCAGCAAATCAACCGTCTCCAGCAGGGCGATCAGCGGATCATCAAGCGCAGGCACCGCTGGCAAATAGGCAAGCGTTGCGCCGGCGGAAGACTTCACAATCAGACCTGCCAGCGCCTCGTCGGGGCGCAGAGTCGACACCCGCTTGGACGATACATAAACAGGATAACGGCTGCCCAAAGAGAATGCAGTGCAACTTAGGGGCTTGCCACTTAAAGAGGACCCCTCGAGTGGAAATTCTTTATTCAGATCAACATCAATCCAACTGACCTGTTCTGGAACGCGGTTTAGCATCCCAAATATGGAATTGTCCTCATGCAGAATTCGCCGGAGGGAAGCGGTGCAATAAACGCGCAATGGTTGCAATTCACGCAACGACAAGAGTCCCGCGATCTGATCAAGATCGGCGCTCGTCATTACAACGCCAGCAATAGGAGAATGGCGCCCGGCGTCGCGCGGATGCAATCTGGTTGTGGCTTCAATCTGCGTTCGCAAATCGGGCGAAGCATTGAGGAGAGCCCACCCTTTAGCATCGGCGCTCACAGCAACTTGAGTTTGCGAGCGGGCCTTCCCTGAGAACGTCCCCGATCGAACGGCGCGGCAATTCGCGCAGTTGCAATTCCATTGCGGAAAGCCCCCGCCAGCGGCTGAACCTAATATCTGAACGTACATGCCTAGCCCATTCGCCGATTCATGTGCAATTTGTTGCACATCTAACTTTCCTCACCTATCAGCGATGAGAAAAGTTTCGCGGCAGCGACAGTATAACCGCCCATCCTGTGAACTGTGCGCCCTGCAAGCATTTCAACCGTCTCTTTGGGAAAAAATGCTTGGTTCGTCCGCCGGACTGTGTTAAATTTTGGAGTGTGGTAAGGAGATTGCGAAATGGAATGGACTAGCCCGAAATTCGAAGAGATTTGCCTCAATTGCGAAATCAACTCGTACGCGTGCGCTCAGCTCTAATCTTGGTATCAAGTTAACGAATCGGCCGTTATCGGCCGATTTTTTTTGCACTCTCTCCTTTAGCCGGCACGGCTGAACCTTACCCATGCGTCCGAGGCTGGCGCGTCTTTCTCTTTCTCTTTATCCCCGGAAGACAGCAAGCCTACAACTCCGCGCAGACTTTCCCAGGCAGCATCGTTCAAGCCAGGGTCGGCGCTGACCAGTCCCCGGATCATGTCCCATGCGGCCACGTTGAGTGAGCCTTCGGGCGGAAGGCCCATCGCCAACGATACAGAACACTGAGGGCAAAATGAGATGCGATGTGCTGACGACTTTTGCCGCGGCCTGATTCCGACGGTTTGCGCAAACATGTACAACGAAACGAATTTGCTTCCGGCTTCTAGCTCGCGATTGCAACGGAGGCAGCAGGGATTCTCCAAGTAAGTCCTTCCCTAGTAATAGAGTTCTGAACATTCATACTGACAACTCGCGCTTGGGAACCACAAGTATTTAACAAGATTCCCGATGGGAGCAGCGGAACGTGTTTCCATCGATGACCAATAGTTGGCATCCACGTCAAAACAGTTTAAAGTTTGTGTTCTATTCAACGGACATGAGTCAGGAGAGCACCGAATGCGCCATTATGCTGCCCTGTTACTAGCCATTTTCAGCTTCGGGATTTTCGCGTCTTCCCAAACCGCCGACGAATTGGTGCAGAAAAACATAGAAGCGAAGGGTGGACTCGAAAAGATGAAGGCCATCAAGACCCTACGTGCCACCGGCAAATTAGTCGCCGGCGGAGGCTTTACTGGCATGACCGGGCAGGAGAACCTGCGCCCCAACTTGGTGCGCGAGACCTTTTCTCTCCAGGGCATGACGGCCGTGCAGGCGTACGATGGCACGACGGGATGGCAGATCCAGCCGTTCGGCGGCCGCAAGGATCCCCAACTCATGGGCGACGACGACATGCGTGATCTGCTCATCGACGCGGATTTCGACGGTCCGCTCGTCGATTATCAAGCGAAAGGCAACAAAGTCGAATATCTGGGACATGACACGGTGGATGGCGATGACGCTCTGCGCCTGAAGGTTACGCTCAAAAACGGCGACATCATCTATTACTACCTCGATCCTGACACCTTCCTTGAGATTCGCAAAGAAACCCAAGAATTTATTCGTGGCTCCATCCGCGAAAACACGATCGATCTGGGATCCTACAAACAGGTTGCTGGGGTTTATTTCCCGTTCTCCATCGCTTCGGGTCCAAAAACCGATCCGAGCCAATGGCAGACCGTAACCATCGAAAAAATGGAAGCCAACGTCTCGCTGGAAAATTCGGATTTCGCGGTTCCGGCGTCGTTGAAGGGCGATTCGAGCAAGAAATAAGCACTCCTCTTGAGGACACTGAAAATGACTTCTCGCTTATCCAGCGCTACAAGTTTGAAAGTGATGGTTATTTTGTCTGCCGCGCTTTTTTCTGCCGCGGCATCAGCGCAACAGGCGTTCAAATTCGATTCCGCCACGATCTCCGGATTGCCCGCGCGCAATATTGGCTCGGCAGCCATGAGTGGGCGCGTCGCTGCAGTCGCCGGCGTCGACGAAAACGGCCTCGTGACTTTCTTCGTAGGGGCCGCGAGCGGCGGCGTCTGGAAATCAGTCAACGGCGGTACGACTTTCAAGCCGGTTTTTGACCGCGAAGATGTGCAATCCATTGGCGCGGTCGCGATCGATCCGTCAAACCATAAGACGGTCTGGGTCGGTACCGGCGAGTCTTGGATGCGCAACAGCGTGTCCATTGGCGACGGTGTTTATAAATCCACCGACGGCGGTGAGAACTGGAACAATGTCGGACTCAAAGACTCCGAACACATCGCCAAGATTCTGGTTGACCCCGCCGACGGAAACAACGTCCTCGTGTGCGCAACCGGACATGCCTGGAACGACAACGACGAGCGCGGCGTCTTCAAGACCAACGATGGCGGCAAAACCTGGCGCAAGGTTCTCGCCGGGGCCAACGGCTCAACGGGTTGCGGAATGTTGTCGATGAGTGCCCAGGCTCCCAAAACGATTTATGCATCCCTGTGGGATTTCCGCCGTCAGGGATGGACTTTCCGCTCCGGCGGCCCAGGGAGCGCTATGTTTCAGTCCACGGACGGCGGCGATCATTGGAACGAAATTAGCGATGCCAACGCGAAGGGCCTGCCGTTAAAACCCTGGGGCCGAATTGCGCTCGCAGTTGCGCCCTCGAAGCCTCAAGTGGTCTACGCTGCGATTGAAGCCAAGGACAGTGCCCTGTTCCGCTCCGAAGATGGAGGCAAGAATTGGAGCAAACTCGATGCCAGCGCCTTCATGGTCTGGCGCCCCTTCTACTTCGCGAACCTGATTGTGGATCCGAAAGACGAAAATAAGATATTCAAGACCGATGGCCCGTTATTACTCAGCGTAAATGGCGGAAAAAGCTTCAGCTCCGTCGCCAACGCTCACGGCGATTTCCACGACATCTGGATTAACCCTGCCAACCCGAACGTGGTCTATACGGGCGACGATGGTGGTTTGTGGCGCAGCGAAGACGGCGGCACGCGTTGGAAGCACCAACTCAATCTCCCCATTTCGCAGTTCTATCACGTTAGCGTTGATAACGACGATCCCTACCACGTTTATGGCGGTTTGCAAGACAACAGCAGCTGGATTGGTGATTCTTCTTATCCTGGCGGTGTGGCCAATTCGCAATGGGAGAACATCTACGGTGGCGACGGCTTCTGGGCTTTCGTCGATCCATCTGACACAGACTATATCTACGCCGAAGCGCAAGGTGGATACATCGGCCGCGTGAACCGGCACACACTGGAGACGCGTCCCATCCAACCGCTGCCCGATTACAACGAGAAAAAGCTTCGCTTCAACTGGAACACGCCGATTCACATGAGCCCGAATGAAAAAGGCACGATTTACATCGGCTCGGAATATTTGTGGCGTTCGCGCGATCATGGGCAAAGCTGGGAACGGATTTCCCCTGACCTAACGACAAACGATCCGGAAAAACAGAAGCAAGAGGAATCCGGGGGCATCACGGTGGATAACTCTTCGGCGGAAATGCACACCTCCATCTATTCCATTTCCGAATCTCCGAGAAACGGTCAGATCATCTGGGTCGGCACCGACGATGGCAACGTACAGATTACGCGCGACGGCGCCAAAACCTGGACGAATGTCGTGGGCAATGTTCCCGGACTCGAAAAGAACTCCTGGGTTTCCACGGTCGCCGCCGGACGCTTCGATGAAGGCACCGCGTATGCTACCTTCGATCGCCACACGTTCGGTGACACCACCTCGTATGCGTTTAAAACGACCGACTATGGCAAGACTTGGACTTCACTCAACCTCAAGGATGCCGGCGTTCGCGGTTACGCGCACGTCATCACCGAAGATACGGTTGATCCTAGTCTGCTTTTCGTCGGCACCGAATTTGGCCTCTGGATATCCATTGACGGCGGCAACCATTGGGGACAATACAAAGGCTCGAACTTCCCAGACGTTGCCGTGCGCGACATCGTGATTCAGCCACGCGAGTCTGATCTTGTATTGGCTACGCATGGCCGCGGCATTTGGATCATCGACGACATCTCTTCCCTGCGTGCCCTTACACCCGAATTCATGGCCCAAAACGCAGCTGTGCTCAACAATCGCCCGGTCGTCCAGTATCTGCAAGCCAACGGTGGCTGGGCATTGGGAGATGAGAGCTTCACCGGGCCGAGCCGCCCAAGTGATGCTGCAATCACTTATTACCAGAAAAGCCGCCACATCTATGGCGATCTGAAAATCGAAATTCTCGACGCCGACGGCAAAGTCGTGGATACAATTCCCGGCAGCAAACATCGCGGGTTGAACCGCGTGACGTGGGGCATGCGCTTAAAACCACCGGTCGTGCCTCCGGCCGCACAGGCGCTATTCCAGGCTTCGCAAGGCCCGCGTGTTCTACCCGGCACTTACACGGTCAAGATGACCAAGGGCGATCAGGTTTATTCAGCCCCTCTGAAGATCGTGCTCGACCCGCGGGCAAAATTCTCCGAAGCTGATCGCCACGCGGAATTTGATCTCGCAGTCAAGCTCAGCAAACTGATGGGCCACATGACCTACGCCGTGGACGCCATTGAAGCGGTTCGTGATGATGCCAGCGCTCGCGCCGCCAAACTCGCTGAGAAAGATCCTCTCCGGGCTCGTCTGCAGCAGCTCTCCAAAGACATGGAGAACCTTCGCTCCAAAATCGTGGCAACTAAAGAAGGCGGCGCCATCACCGGAGAAGAACGCATCCGTGAACATATCGGGAACCTGTACGGCGATGTGAATGGATATGAAGGCCGGCCGGGTGACTATCAGGTCGCACGCGCCGAATCACTCACGCGCGAGTTGGAAGACATCGTCACCGACTTCCGTAAGCGCACGGATAAAGATCTTGCGGAATTGAACGCCTCGCTTAAGAAGAAAAAATTGGAAGCCATCTCCGTGTTGAGCGAAGCTGATTGGCAAAAGCAACATGAAAACGGCGGTTCGGCGACGCAATCTACATCTAGAGAGGCATTCGAGAGGGACTAGCCGAGCAAATTAGGACGCCCCAAGCCAAACAGACAAATATCCTTGCCGACGCGGCAAGTGTAGAATTTCGGTTTAGCCACTTTCTCTCGAGGGCAAGCCGTTGATCGGCCGAAGACTCTCGCATTACGAAGTTGTCGCAGATTTAGGCGCGGGCGGTATGGGCGTGGTCTATCGCGCGCATGACACCACGCTCAATCGCGATGTAGCCATCAAAGTTCTTCCCAGCGACCGCCCCATTAGCGGAAACGCCCGCGCGCGCTTCAAGCGCGAAGCGCTGGCTGCGTCTGCGCTGAATCATCCCAACATCATCACGATTTACGAAGTCAATTCGCAGGATGGAACCGACTTCATCGCGATGGAGTATGTGCGCGGACTAAGCCTGCTGGCGCTCCTGCGCAAAAAGAAGTTGCCCATCGACGAAGCGCTCATGTACAGCACACAGATCGCTGATGCCCTTACCAAAGCTCATGCCGCCGGCGTAATTCACCGTGACCTCAAGCCCGGCAACATCATGATTACCGAGGATGGACTGGTAAAAGTCCTCGACTTCGGATTGGCAAAAATCGATTTCGAAGCCGGGGATAGTTCAGCTTCAGCTCCCACGCAGTCTTTCACCCTGACCCAACCGGGCGTTGCTCCGGGAACAGTCGCCTACATGTCACCCGAGCAGGCGCGCGGCGAAAAAACCGATTTCCGCTCGGATATTTTTTCTTTCGGCATCGTCATGTTTGAAATGCTGAGCGGCAAACTTCCGTTCGATGGGCCGAACTCCATCGCTATTTTGCACAATTTACATTTCATGCCGCCCCGCGATCTTACGCAGTTGCGGTCGGATGTGCCGCAACCCATCGTCGCGCTTATTGCGCGTATGCTGGAAAAAGATCCCGCGAAACGCTCTCAGACCATGGGCGAAGTCGCGTCCATTCTGCGTGGTGGGCGTCCGAGCAATATCGCGTCAAGTGGGCCCGCCAGCTGGCTGTCGGGCTCAATTCCGATTTACACACCGCGATCACGTAGAAGCACGATGTGGGCTACTACCGCTCTTATTATCTTCGCTTTGCTGGTTGGTTTCGGTGCGTGGCGTTATTTGCATCGGCGCGAACCTACCCAGACCACGTCTATCCAGACGCTCTCCGTTGACGACAACGCCTACGCGCTTTACCAGCGCGCAAGGCAATATTTGGATAAGTGGGACCGCACCGGCAATGTGGACAAGGCGATAGCTTTATTGCAACGAGGCATACAGCTCGACCCTCAATCGGCGGTAAGCTATGCAGGTCTGGCGGAAGCGTATCACTTCAAGAACCATGAAAGTCCCGATCCGCAGTGGACGAAGCTAGCGGCGGACAATGCGAGCAAAGCTGTCGTTCTGGACGGAGACCTGGCCGAAGCTCACATCGCCCTCGGCATGGTCAAAACCGACGCTGGCGATGTGCCTGCCGCAATCAGAGAATTTCAACGGGCTATCCAGCTCGATCCGAAGAACCCGGCACCGCACCGGTATTTAGGTGCAACCTACGCCAGCGAGGGTAAAAAGGACGATGCCACCGCGGAGTTGCAGAAGGCCCTGGCGCTCGACTCCAAGGATTGGCGTACCTACATGGAAATCGGTCTTGAGGCATATAACGCGGGCCGCTACAAAGAAGCCGCCGAGAATTGGGAGCATGTCCTCCAAATCGAACCCGACGACGTGAAGGCCCTGGTCAACCTGGGAGCGGTTTACCATGCATTGGGCCGCGATGACGATGCCTCGTCCGCTCTCCAGCATGCTTTGGAAATCAAGCCAAATGCCGACGTGTATAACAACCTCGGCACCATCCGCTATTACCAGGGCAAGTATGATCTGGCGGCGGCCGCCTTCGAGAAAACCGTAGCGCTCAATGCGAACGACTACAACAGTTGGGCCAGCCTTGGTGACGCCTATCGCCAGCTGCACAATCAAGCTAAAGCAAACGAAGCCTATCAACAGGCCATCCAACTGATAAAAGACGAGATTGCCAAGCATGCTGACCAGGCGGAGCTTCGAGCAGAGTTAGCCCTTTACCTGGCCAAGAGCGGTGGAAAATCGGCCGCATTGCAACAACTCCAGACAGTTCCACTAGATGCCCTCAAGGATCCAACCATCCTGTTTGAAGTAGCGATTGCCTACGAGGTTTCCGGCGACCGCGACAAGGCATTAAGTGCCCTGACCGCCGCCGTAAAGGCTGGCCAAAATCTGGATGACATCAAGAATGAGCCCGAATTGGTGTCTCTGCGCGCTGATCCTCGCTACCACCTCAACGTCTTGAGCGCCGCTGCTGCTAAGTAAGGTCGTTGGTGGGTCCGGCGTGGGTGAACTTGACTTCCCTTCCGCTTCGGCGTAACTTCCGCTGCACAAGATTTTTGGGCCCCGAACGTCACTTCCAGCTAAGGAGAATTCTCATGTCAGTCTATCTGTACAATCTGGGCTTCAGCGCCAGCAATGCGGTCAACGGCAACTTTTCGAGCGGCGGGTCAGGCATTGATGCCTCGAATGCCTGGTTTCAGTATGTCGGCGCAGGACTTCCCGGAGGTACCAGTCCCAGCGTATCAATCATCACGAGTCTGGCCCCTACCAGCAACTGGAGTCCTCTGACGCAGCCGCCGTCGTCACTTGTTGCAGGTACCGATTACGTGCTTTTGCGCATCTTCAATAGCGATAACAACCCTGGCGGCTATCTGGCTCGAACAACCGCAATATTCGGCCAAGGTGAGAGCGGCGACGGGAATCCCGTGGGAAACCTTCAATCGCCATTTACCATGGGAGCGTACGCGCGGCCAGTCATTGATTTCGACACCGCCAGCATCACGCCGCCTGCTACGCCCTCTTGGCCCGGTCCAGTTACCGATATTAACCCCGTGACTGCCGCCAGCTCCTGGACTTACTGTTTGGGTCTCGTGCACAATCCGTCTGCAGTCTTAGCCACGGTGTACATATTCAATGTCGGAGCCACGGTTTACGAGATCGCGTCCGGGCTCACCTACGCCTATGGCATCGACCCGCGAATGAAGGTAGGAGGGATGGGCCTGCCGGTTGCGACCGATCGAGATAAAAACGCAGCCTAGTGTTCGTGTTTGTACAATTTCCATTCAGGGCCGCTCTTGCGGCCCTTTTTCATTTCCTGCAAGGGCAATCCATAACGCTTAGAGAGCCGGCAGCGCTGTCTTCTGCTGGATGCCTTCTCCTTCGACGACGGTGTAAATGAAATCCGCGGGCACGTCGCGCAGAGTTTCCACTCTTCCGCTCGGCCACTTAATCTCGACTTCGTTCATCGTTGAATTCGCGCCTAACCCGAAATGCAATCGCGGATCATTCGACGAAATATAGCTGCCGCCCGCGCGCACCTCATGGAACTGCACCATCGTTCTGGAACGCACCGTCACCCGCGCCCCAACCGCCGATTTATTGCTTTTTGTGCCTACCAACTTAAACAGCACGCGATGATTCTTGCTCTCGCTTCTATTCAGAAGCAGCGACGGCGGGCCGTCCATGTTGATGACGACGATATCCACGTTGCCATCGTTATTGAGATCCCCGAAAGCCGCGCCACGCCGGGATGCTTCAGGAATGTTGGCGAGAACGGATGATTCATCTTCAAACGTGCCGTCGTGTTTGTTTCGAAACAGCAGCATGGGCTCTCGATATCTTGCCGCGCCCGCAATCGCATCCAATTGCGGATAGACATGTCCATTGGCTTCAAAGATATCGTCCCAGCCATCGTTATCGAAATCGAAAAACGACGCCCCCCATCCGACCATCTGATATGTCGGCTTTGCAATTCCTGCATGCTGCCCTTCGTCTGAAAATCCGCCTTTGCCCATATTGCGGTAGAGCGCATCGGGCTGCTCGGTAAAGTTCGTTATAAACATCGCCATCCGGCCTTCGTGCCGGTAGTCGCCCCAATCGACTCCCATGGAGCCTTGCGCCTGACCGTCGCCGCTGAGCGAAATGCCGGAAATCATTCCCAACTCTTCGAACGTTCCATCATGCTTGTTGCGATAGAGATAATTCGGTCCGGCATCGTTGGCGACAAATAAATCCGGCCAACCATCATTGTCATAATCGCCCCAAATCACGCCCAAGCCGTAGTAATGATTGGGATCGTCCACTCCGGCTTTCTTTGAGACTTCTTCAAACGTGCCATCACCCCGGTTATGAAAGAGTAAATCGGATTCGCCCGGCAGGCCCCATGGCCCGCACTGCACTGGCACTCCCTTGAAATGACAGTTCTTTTCATCCACTCCGAATGGCGGCAGCTTCTCTAAATCGAAGTGAACGTAACGCGAAACAAACAGGTCAAGATGTCCGTCTTTGTCGTAGTCGCCCCACGCCGCGCCCGTGCTGAACCCCCCGCCAGCCACACCGGCCTTCTCGGT
>JBEKTR010000074.1:0-14296 GCA_049515835.1 Terriglobales bacterium | reverse complement strand
TGCGACAATTTTTGCGCGAGGACGGTGGAAGCTTCATCGTAAAGTTTGTCAGGCCCGTACTTGTCGGACGTAAGGCCGAGGATCATGATGGGTGAATCTGCGGGATTGACCTTGCGATAAGTCGGATTGCCCGGGAGATTGGCAGGCAGATAAGTTCGAGCCGCATTGATCGCGGCTTCAACGTCACGAGCCGCGCCATCAATGTCGCGGGTGAGGTCAAACTGAATGGTGACCGATGTGCTGCCCAGTGTGCTGGAGGAGGTCATCTCCGTCACACCCGCAATATGACCGAACTGGCGCTCCAGGGGCGTGGCGACGGACGACGCCATAATTTCGGCGCTGCCTCCCGGCAAACTTGCACTGACTGAAATCGTCGGGAAGTCGACCTCCGGCAGGGGCGCAACCGGAAGCACTTCAAACGCAATTGCCCCGGCAAGAGCAACCGCCACGGTGAGCAGCGTGGTAGCCACGGGCCGCCGAATGAAGGGTTCGGAGATGTTCATGCCGGCCCTGCCTGTTCGGAATCTCCAGTTTGTGCCTGTTGCGGTTTGTGCCCGAAGCGCTGTGCCAGATTGTCGAAAAAGATGTAGATGACGGGCGTGGTGTAAAGCGTGAGCGCCTGGCTCAGCAGCAATCCGCCCACCATGGCGATGCCCAGCGGTCGGCGCAACTCGGAACCGAAACCAGTTCCGAGCGCCAACGGCAACCCGGCCAGTAGCGCGGCCATGGTGGTCATCATGATAGGTCGGAAGCGAAGCAGACACGCATCGTAAATCGCATCCGTCGCGTTCTTTCCGTGCTTCCGCTCGCCTTCCAGCGCGAAGTCAACCATCATGATGCCGTTCTTTTTCACGATACCGATCAGCAAGACGATTCCGATAATCGCCACTACGCTTAAATCCTGGTGAAAGAGAATTAGCGCGAGGAACGCGCCGACGCCCGCTGACGGCAGCGTGGAGAGGATCGTAATCGGGTGGATAAAACTCTCGTACAAAACGCCAAGCACGATGTATACCGTGACCAGCGCCGCCAGAATGAGTAACGGTTCGTTGGACAGCGAATTCGTAAAAGATGCCGCGGTGCCCTGAAAACCAGCCTGCAAGCTGGGAGGCATTTTCAGGTCTTTCTGCACTTTGTCGACCGCAGTAATGGCCTCGCCAAGCGCGGCGTTCGGCGCCAGATTGAACGATACGGTGATGGCCGGAAATTGACCCTGGTGGTTAATGGAGAGCGCCTCCGTTGTCTTCTCAAAGTGCGAGAAAGCGCTCAGCGGCACCGCATTGCTCACGGCGGAACTGGTGGCCCCCGCAGAGTTTGCTCCGCTACTTGATGTCGAGGACGCGCTCGGCGAAAGGGCATTCGCAGGAGGAGCAAGTGTATTTGCCGAGGGCGTGTACGGCGCTGAAGCCGTAAGCGCATTGGATCCGGCAGAGGATGATCCTGAGGACGCGAATGAGGAAGAAGCCCCGGTGCCGGTCGCGCCCGCAGACGCATTGGACTGGATGTAAAGATGGTTCAGCTTATTGGGGTCCAGTTGAAACTGCGGCTGACTCTCGAGGACCACGTGGTACTGATTCACTTGGGTGTACATCGTGTTAATCTGCCGCTGGCCGAAGGCATCGTATAGAGTGTTGTCGATGGTCGACGGCGCGATGCCAAATCGCGACGCTGTGACCCGATCAATCACCAGTGATACAGCCAGTCCTCCCATTTGTTGATCGGTGGCCACGTCTTCCAGTGTCGGCAACTGTTTCAGCCGGCCGACGAATCGGTTCGTCCAGTCATCCAGTTCGCTCGCATCGGGGTCTTCGAGCGTGTACTGGTATTGGGTGCGACTCACCCGATCGTCCACAGTAATGTTTTGTACCGGCTGCATAAACAGCTCGATGCCCTGAACCTGGTCCAGTTTTGACTTCAGGCGGCGGATGACGTCGGAAGCGCTCATCTTGCGCTGGTCGAGCGGCTTTAAATTGATCGACATTCTGCCGCTATTCGTCGTTGTGTTGGTTCCGTCTGCACCGATAAACGAAGAGAGGCTTTCGACCGCCGGGTCATCCAGCACTACCTTTGCCAGTTCCTGCTGCTTTGCTGCCATGGCCTTTGAGCCAATCGTCTGCGGAGCCTGCGAGATGCCCTGGATAACTCCCGTGTCCTGCACCGGAAAAAATCCTTTCGGGATGATGATGTAAAGAAAGATTGTAAGTATCAGCGTCGCGAGCGCGACTAGTAGCGTGATCGTCTGGAAGCGAAGCACAAACTTCAGCGTTCGGCCATAGAATGCGATCATCCCCTCGAAAGCACGTTCTGTGGCTCGATAGATGCGCCCCTGCTGCTCTTTGGGCTGGGGTCGCAAGATTCGCGCACTCATCATGGGCGTGAGCGTAAGGGAGACCACTGCCGAAACCACGATCGTCACAGCTAGCGTTACGGCAAACTCACGGAACAGCCGTCCAACGACGTCGCCCATAAACAACAGCGGAATCAGCACAGCAATGAGCGAAACGGTCAGCGAGAGAATGGTGAAGCCAATCTGCTCCGCACCTTTGAGCGCCGCTTCCATTGGCGGATCGCCCGCTTCGATGTATCGCGCAATGTTTTCGATCATCACGATGGCATCGTCCACCACGAAGCCGGTGGAGATAGTCAGCGCCATCAGCGATAAGTTATCCAGGCTGTAGCCCAGGATGTACATCGCTGCGAAAGTGCCAATCAGTGACAGCGGCACAGCCACGCTGGGGATAATCGTGGCGTAAAGACTCCGTAAGAAGAGGAAGATGACCAGCACGACCAGGCCAACCGTCAACATCAATTCGAACTCGACGTCGGAAACCGAGGCCTCGATGGCAGTTGTAAGATCGGTGAGCGTGGTCACCTGAATGCCCGTCGGCAGGTTGGCCTCAAGCTGCGGCAGGAGTTGCTTGATGCTCTTGACTACGCTGATGGTGTTGGCCCCGGGCTGGCGTTGCACATTCAGGATGACGGCAGGGGTCTGGTTCATCCAGGCTGCCTGATTATTGTTCTCCACGCCATTCACAATCTGCGCCACATCGCTCAGCATCACCGGCGCCCCGTTACGGTAGGCAACTACAACCTTCCGATAGTCATCGCTGGTGACCAGCTGATCGTTGGCGTCGATCTGGTAATCCTGGCGTGGCCCGTCGAAGTTCCCTTTGGCGGCGTTCACACTGGCCTGGGTCAGGGCAGCGCGCAGGTCTTCCAGGTTGACGCCATAGGATGAGAGCGCGGTGGGATTGGCTTGAATGCGGACCGCCGGCTTTTGGCCGCCGCTGATCGTTACCAATCCGACTCCGTTGAGCTGCGAAATTTTAGGCGCGAGGCGCGTGTCCACAAGGTCCTCGACCTGAGAAAGAGGCATGGCATTTGAAGTGATGGCCAGGGTGAGCACCGGGGCATCGGCTGGATTCGTCTTACTATAGGTCGGAGGCGCGGGCAGAATTGACGGCAACAAACTCTGCGACGCGTTTATGGCAGACTGCACTTCCTCTTCGGCTATATCGATATTCAGATTGAGACTAAACTGCAGCACAATGACGGAAGTGCCACCGGAACTGGTCGAGGTCATCTGGCTCAGGCCCTGCAGTTGGCCGAATTGGCGCTCCAGCGGCGCTGTCACCGTGGTCGACATCACAGTCGGGCTCGCTCCGGGATAAAAAGTGACCACTTGAATAGTGGGATAGTCAACTTCCGGCAACGCGGAGACGGGTAATTGCGTGTAGCCAACAATACCGACAAGGAGGATTGCGGCCATCAGCAAGGAAGTAGCCACCGGCCGCAGGATAAACGGGCGGGATGGACTCACGGAGCGTTACTCCCCGCTGTGGCTGCAGCAGGTTTGGCCGAGCCCCCATTCGAAACAACGACTGCTATGTTGTCCTGCAGTTTATCGAAGCTGCTGTTGGCGACAACGTCTCCAGGGTTGATACCGTCAACCTGCGTCATGCCGCCATCGGTCACTCCCGCCTTGATGCTGCGCATGTGCGCGACATTGTCTTGAATCACATACACGAACGATGCCTGGCCATTTTGTTGAATGGCGGAAGCCGGAATCAGCGTCACTCCCTGTAACGTATTCACCAGCAGCCGCGTGTTCACAAACTGGTTAGGGAAGAGCGCATCATTCTTGTTGTCGAACTGGGCTCGCCCTTTGACCGTTCCCGTCGTAGTGTCAATTTGGTTGTCGAGGGTCAGCAGCTTTCCGCTTGCAATTTTGGTCTGCGCGGTGCGATCCAAGGCATCGACGGCAAGCATGGCCTTCTTTTGTAGTCGAACTTGAACTGGGCCGAGACTGTCTTCCGGAATCGTGAAAATTACTGTAATGGGCTCCAGTTGCGTAATGACCGCGAGGGTTGCGGTTCCTGAAGACTGCACCACATTGCCCGGATCCACTAAGCGTAAACCGACGCGCCCAGCGATGGGCGCGGTGATATGGCAGTACTCGACCTGGATCTGGTCATATTGCACCGCACCCTGGTCATTTTTTACTGTGCCTTCTTCTTGCAGTACGAGCTTCTCCTGGTCATCCAGGATTTGCTTCGCAATCGCGTTGCGTGCCCAGGCAGCGCGGTAGCGCTCCAAGTCCATCTGGGCCTGGGCGAGAATGTTCTGGTCTCGCTCCAGCGCGCCTTGAGCCTGCAAAAGAGTCGCGCGGTACGGACGGGAATCAATATCAATTAGCGGATCGCCCTTACTTACCAGTTGCCCTTCCTTATAGTGCACAGCTGTGACCAGGCCATTCACCTGGCTGGTAATCGAATCGGTATAGACGGGAGTGACCGTACCGATTGCATCAAGGTAAACGCCAATGGCACCTTTCGCAGCTGTCACGGTCGTAATGGTGATCTTCGGGGGAGCGGGTGCAGGTTTTCTTGCGTCTTCGTGATGGCGCCATACCAGAACTACCGCAATCACAAGAACGAGCAATAGCGTAATCCCAACTACGATCCAAAATACTTTATGCCGGTGATATCCCGAACCGTGAGCCATGAGTTGATGGCCACGCTCAATGTGGGGCGGTTCATTCGTGTCAACGGTCAAAAGGAATCTCCCTTCGGCACCGAGTTGCTCAAAATTATAGCTGCGAAAACAGGGACTCGAACTCGCAATCGTAATGCCAATGCTTTTCTCTGGGATTGTCCGAAGACAATGCTCAATGCGATCCGGCAGCAACGGGGGGGAATCACAGGACTTCGAGCGCAGTTGCGCAAACGGATAAAGCCCGCGACAAGATAGGATTTCGCTGACACAGGATGCGTTTTCCCGGCAGCTCAGGCTTGATGGCGGAGCAACGAGTCTCGATCTAACCCGATCTCTAGCGAGAATTCGCTGCTAACAGGGAAAAATACAGGGAATTTGTTGATTTATGCCCACAAAATAACGGCTGAGATGGGCTATCTGGTTGGTTATGTGGCACATATGCCTTAGATCGCGCAAAATCAAACAGGGAATTTTTTGTTGGTGGAGCAGGGAATTGATTTTCAGTAATACTCATTAACGGAGAGTGTACTGACCCTCGGCGAGTAGCGAAAGGGACATGACATTTGGCTCAAAATAAGGCGAACACCCGGCCGGCAACTCTCTGAGCATGTCTTCGATTCACACCCGGGGCCCGTCAGCAGTCTCAGTTTCGACGGCACCACTCAATTCCTCGGACGGGTTTCGCTTGGCAGCGGAGGAAAACAAATATTCCATCCTCACCCGGAAACCAACCTCTCTAACATTGCTTCCCCTATCTGCTTTTTCTACATATTTGGCAAATTCCTCGGTTGAAGTGATGCCCTTGTCCTTCAACAACTGAATGACGCCACCAATCTGGGCATCCAATATTTCAAGATACGGGAGAATTTCCTCGAACACCTGTTCCGCGGGGCTAACGGTCATTTTTCAATCTCCTTCCTAGACTGGCTTTTCGATCCGATGGCTTGCAACCTACCTAGTCATAAAAGGCATCATTGTGTTGCGCCGCAAGAAAAGGTTGCATCTGATCAAGATCAGGGCCTTCACTATGATGCAACCTTCCAGAGCTTTTAAGATGCTCAATTCTGCTCAGCTTTCCGGAACCTACGGTTTGATACTTGCTTATCAACCGAAGGACCAAACCAGTCGAAGTCCACTTATTGGAGTCCAGAAGCAGGAACACGGAGGTTTGCAATTATGGCCGTAGAACTCGCGATGACAGACGAATCGTCCAGAGCTAACAAGAAACCGCGGGTTGACGGAATGCAGTTCGACTGCGGATACGTCTCACCATTCTTCATTACTGACCCCGAACGCATGGAAGTAGCCTTCGAGGACGCCTACATTCTCGTTTACTCCGGCAAAATCAGTTCCAAGAATGAACTGCTACCGTTACTTGGGCAAATCACGAAGAATAACGAGCCCCTGCTCATCATCGCGGAGGATATTGAAGGCGAAGCACTGGCTACCCTCGTCGTCAACAAGCTAAGTGGCCTACTGAAAGTTGCGGCCGTCAGCGTTCCGGGTTTGTGCGATCAACGCAAGAGTTGGTTGCGGGCCATCAATATGCTCACCGGCCGCAAGGCCATAAAGCAAGGCCTCGACACCCAGCTGAAAAACATTCAGATTTCCGACCTCGGACAGGCGAAGAGGGTCATTATCGACAAGAACCGTACGGTGATTGAGGGCAGGGCCATACTTCACCAACTCTGCAGTCCTGTACCAAAAAGTTATCCCGTAGCTGACTCCAGTCAGCACGGCAACCGGGAATATTCGTCTACGCAATCAACCGCTGTTTGAGGAGGAAACGAATGCAAATCGGAATGATAGGCCTGGGACGAATGGGTGTTGAACAGTGCAATGCGCGCTGTTGCTACTTCGGTCCGTCGAACTAGCTCCAAATTGCGCAGCCTCTACTCCGCAATCTTGAAGAATCGTGGTAAATGGATAGTTTGGCATAGCGAATTATGGCCGCACATGTCGAAGTCGCACCATCAAACCCACCCGCCAAGCCGGTCCAGAACATAGCCTCGTCCGGACTCACTAGCGCTGAAGCAAATAGTCGTCTTCAAAAAGACGGGCCCAATGCTATGCCCGATGTGTCCGTTCATCCACTTCGAAATGCACTGGCCAAGTTCTGGGCACCCGTGCCATGGTTGCTCGAAGGGTCGATCGTCCTTGAGCTCGTGCTGCACAAATACTTCGAGGTCTCGATTATTGCGGGCCTGCTGATCTTCAACGCAGCGCTAGCCTATTTTCAGGAGGGTCGCGCCCAAGCTACCCTAAAAGCCTTGAACTCGCGTCTCGCCTTGAATGCCGCTGTTGAGCGTGATGGGGTCTGGAAGACGGTGACGGCTGCAGAGTTGGTGCGCGGCGACCTCGTGAAGCTGTCACTTGGTGGTGTCGTGCCCGCGGATGTGCATTTGCTCGGGGGATCGATTTTGCTCGATCAATCCATGCTTACCGGAGAATCTCTGCCCATTGAGGCCGGTGCGGGCGTTGATACCTATGCGGGAGCACTCGTGCGACGAGGTGAAGCGACCGCAGAAGTCACAGCCACCGGCGTTCATACCAAGTTTGGTCGTACCGCAGAACTCGTGCGCACGGCGCACGCTGCAAGTTCGCAGCAGAAGGCTGTGCTCCGCATCGTCCGGAACTTGGCTATTTTCAACGGCGTCGTCATCCTTGTTATCGGAGCGTATGCCTATTTTCATGCGATGCCGTGGAGCGAGATTATTCCTCTGCTGCTCACGTCGGTTCTTGCTGCAATACCCGTGGCATTACCAGCAACGTTCACCCTGGCAGCGGCCCTAGGAGCGCGATCTCTGGCGAAACGGGGCATCCTTCCAACGCGGCTTTCCGCGGTCGATGAGGCTGCGACAATTGATGTCTTGTGCTCGGACAAAACGGGAACGCTCACTCGTAATGAACTTTCGGTCACCAATGTTAAGCCGATGCCAGGCTTTGACGAAGCCCACATTCTCGGCATGGCGGCTCTCGCCAGCTCTGAGGGTGGCGATGACGCTGTCGATGCGGCGATTCGTTCTGCGTCCCAAGAGAAGCCAACGTCGGACATGCCAAAGCTAATCGCATTTGTGCCATTCGACCCTGCCAAGAAAACTTCAGAAGCAACGGCAACCGATGCAAAGGGTGGCGTAGTGCGCATCGTCAAGGGTGCATTCACGGTAGTCGCGAACCTCACTGCCCCATCCCCCACTGCGGCCGGTTTAGCCGACGAACTTGAAAAGCACGGCTTCAGAGTGTTGGCAGTGGCTGCGGGCCCCCAAACATCTCTGAAGCTTATGGGACTAATCGCACTCAGTGACCCGCCCCGTAAGGACTCGGTCTCTTTGATCTCAGAGCTCAAGAACCTGGGTGTGCGCACGGTCATGGTGACCGGTGACGCTCCGGCTACGGCAGCAATCGTCGCTCACGCAGTAGGCTTAGATGGGGCTGTTTGCCCGCCCGGAGCGATCCCTGATGGCGTAAAGCCGGAGGATTTTGCGGTCTTCGCAAGCGTTCTTCCCGAAGGAAAATTTAACTTGGTCAAGGCCTTCCAGAAAAACGGGCATACAGTCGGAATGTGCGGCGATGGCGCCAACGACGCCCCAGCGCTCCGTCAGGCACAGATGGGCATTGCCGTATCGACGGCAACCGATGTCGCCAAGTCGGCAGCTGGTATTGTGCTGACAGAGGCTGGGCTTGGCGGCATCGTCGCCGCCGTCAAAGAAGGAAGAATCACCTTTCAGCGCATTCTTACCTACACGCTGAACTCCGTCCTCAAGAAGATTGTGCAAGTGCTTTTGCTGGCAATCGGCTTGATCATGACCGGGCACGCGGTTTTGACGCCCATGCTGATGGTGATTGTGATGATCACGGGCGACTTCTTGGCCATGGCGTTGACCACGGACAGAGTACGGCCATCGCCCAAGCCAAATGCCTGGCAAGTCGGCAGAATCACGATGGCCGGGGTCACTCTAGGAGGCTGCTTTCTAGCATTCTGTGTAGCTGTCCTAGCGGTCGGCAAGTTCGAAATGCAATTCGGAATCGAAGCCCTGAGAACGCTTTCTGTTGTCGCCATCGTATACGGCGGCCAAGCCACCATTTACGCCCTGCGAGGGCGTCGCCGCCTCTGGGGACTGCGGCCCACGGCATGGCTCGTGGCTTCCTCCATTGCCGACATTCTCATTATCTCGACCCTGGCTGTTCGCGGAATCGCGATGGCGCCACTGCCGGCTCCCGTCCTGGCGTGTGAGTTCGGAGCCGCCATCATTTTCGGATTGATCTTGGACGGAGCGAAGATACCAGTCTTTGCCCGGCTTGGCATCTCGTAATTACAGACGGATTGGTGTCAGACAATTTCTTTATTGGCGCTACGAATATTTTGAATTCACAAATTCAGCCGCGTTACACCTTCGCTTCAGGCGAGTCGGCAACCCGTCCCGCTGGCAAGATGTCCGGCACATCAAGGCGCGCCACGCCGATCCGGTAGTCAGCCATACCGTAGTAAACGTCATAGCGGTCCGGTAAGCCGATATCGTCGCGACGATCGATGCCAGTCGGGAACACAACATGTGCGACCCTGCCGCGGCACTCCTGTGGCAGCGTGGGCGTCAGCACCGGCTTCGCCGAACGGTACAAGATCTTTTGCGGATGCTCTTTCGACAGCACCATCACTCCGGCCGAGTAGCACAGGGGATGCATCTCTTTGCTGGGTCCTTCCATTTCGCTGACGCCGTGATAGACGATCAGCCAGCCGTGCCGGGTCAGGACGGGCGGAGTGCCGCAACCGATTTTGAGCCGCTCCCAGGGAGACACCGGAGTCGCCAGCCGGTGACGAGAAAACTGGCTGAGGTTGCTTGGTCCACGGGGCTCCAAGGAAAGCGGGCGGTAGGAAATCCAGATGCTTTCGCGATCAAGGTCTACCTCGCGGGTCGCGGCGGCGCTGGCGGTTTCTTCCGGGCGAGTTCCGGGAAACAGCGGCCGGTGGAGGAGTGCGAGCTCCGGTTCGCCGGATGGATTCGGAATGGCAACAGGGAATACGCAGGCGTCTTTGTCATCGATCTCGCTGGAATCGACGCCATGATACGGAGGAAACGTCGACAGCCCCAGCCGCTCCCAGTGGAAGAGGTCTTGCGAAATTGCCCGGGCAATCCGCGGGCCTCGAGGCGAAAATGCTGTGTAAGTCATCACGTAGCGCTGCAGGGGTTCCACAAACGTGATCCGCGGATCCTCGCAGCCTCCGCTCCCATCGCGGCGCAGCTCATAATCGGCTTCCGGTTCCAGTGCGATCCCGAGCCGCTCGACGCCTGCCGGATCGCCGGCTTTATTAAATCGCACTCGCGCAATGCCGATCCGCGAATAATTCCCTCGCGCAACCAGCCGCGGGAACAGATAGAGCTCACCGTCCGGGCCACGAGCGGCAGCGGGATTCAGAACCCCTTCGACCTCCTGCGCGTTCCCCGGCTCCGGCTCCATCAATATTCCTAAGCGTTGCAACTCAAGTCCGCTTATCAAATCATTTTCGGCGATTGCCATAGCTTCACGCCGCCTTACTATCGACTGCTAAACAGGCAATGCTGATTTGAATAACCCGCTTGGTGTCGTTGGGATCCTTAACCGGAATGCAATCGACTCCGGCGGTTTCAGCAGGGTAGTCATTGCCGCCCACGTACAAGGCGTCGCCGATATAGATCATCTCTTTTATCGAAATACCGAGCAGGTCTCGCAGTTTTCTGATGCCGTAGGCCTTGTCAATGCCAGGCTTGGTAATGTCAATAGATGTCGAGCCCCCAATTCGGACAGAAAACTCGGGAATGAAAGTGTCAAGAATCGCTTTGATCTTCTTCCGCTTGGCGAAATCGGGGTCCCATTTTTCCTTTTCCTCCAAGGGAGCCTGCTGACCTAAGGCAGAAAATGTTATCTGGCTTCCCCGATCTTCGATTTGCTCGCCCCAGAGCTTTTCGATCTTGAAGTCTGCAAGTCCGATCGCCTTCTTGAGGGAATCGAGGATCTTTTCTCTTTGATCTTTAGTGAAATCTTCCGAATAGATCTTTTTCCAATCTGCTGACTCGTATCGGTAAAACTTTGTGCCGCAGGTAGGAAGGAGAGATAGATTGGCCAGGAATTTGTCGTGTGGAAGATTCGAAACCAGTTGCTTTTCAAACTGCGGCCAACCGCCTCCGGAAATCACCGCTACTTTGATGATCGCAAGCAGGTCATGCAGCAGCCCTGACATTTCGGGATCGACGGGCGCTTTACTTGCGGCAAGTGTGCCATCCAGATCAAACACAATCAGCTTTTTCACGAGGCCTCCGCCGTCCAAATTATCGTGATATTAATCGGGTATTGCGATTTCCAGCACGTTCACTGCGCAGTGAGGCCGAAAAACACACATTCCGATCACCGCAGGTAAAAGGAATACGTCGCCTTTTCCGACGGCGTAAGAGAAGTCGCAATGTTCAAGATCTCCCGCACCCTCGAGGCATACCAGCACGCGCGGCAAATCTGGCGCGCCGACCGTAAATGGAGATTGTCCGCGCAGCCGCCACAACCAGAAATGTTCGCAATGAAAAAGTCGCTCGCGTTCCACCGGGGTCGTTGTCTCAACCACAGGCGTCACCCGACTGACTGGACCTTCGGCAAAATCAATGCAGGCCATCGCCTTATCGACTTGTAGTGCCCGCGGCTGTCCCGTCTTCGGATCAATATGGTCCCAGTCGTACAGGCGAAACGTCACGTCGCTATTCTGCTGAATCTCGAACACCACAAGATCGCCGCCCAGAGAGTGAACCGTGCCTGCGCGCAGGAAAATGGCGTCACCGGGCTTCGGAGTTAAACATGCGAGATGGTCCGCCACGGTCCCGTTCGTGAGCGCGCTCCGGAGATCGGCTTCCGTAGTGTCTGGTTTCAGGCCCGCATAGATGCGGCTTTGTGTCCCAGCTTCCAGCACGACCCAAGCTTCGGTCTTCGGGGTCTCGCCCGCTGGCAGCAGGTTCGTATTCGCTTTCGTGGGATGCACCTGGACCGAGAGCATTTCATGTACGTCGAGGAACTTCAGCAAAAGGGGGAATCGGAGGAAGCGCCCGGCCAGCTTTCCCATTATTTGCTTCGGGAACTGCTGTAGCAATTGAGCGATACTCTGCCCCTTTAGAGGTCCATCCGTGACGCGGCTCTGATGGTCATCTCGGTCGCTGAGGAGCCAGGCTTCGCCAATCGGACCACTGGGCAGGGAAGCGCTGAGCAAGCTGGCCAAGTGTCGGCCGCCCCACAGCCGATACTGATAGATCGGTTCGAATCGCAGAGGATACAGGAGGGCTTGGTTCAAGGCTCCTTCTCTGTCGTCGACATCCATGCTAACAGTAGTGTCGCTCATGACTGATCTGAGAATGTCGGCTCGGGAGGAGACGGATCGGATCGGTGATTCCGTTGATCGTGCAATTTACCGAGGGTATGTTCGATCAATCTGGCTAACTTGTCCGCAGCGCCGTTGACGGCCAGGTCCACAGTCGCCGCTTCGTCGGTAACCGCGACGGGCTGGCGGCCTTCGAGGCGGCCCTCCATCATGCATCGTTTGTTATTCTCGCGGCTCTTAGGGCCGCTTTCGTCGGTGAGGTGGACTTCGACCCGCGTGATGTGATCGCTCATTCGGCTCAGGGAATTCTCCACTACTCCCCTGATCTGAGCGGCTAGCGCCTCGTGACCTTCGATTGTGTGGTCCGTATTGACTTGGATTTGCATGTTGACCTCTTACCTGATTGTTTGATCAAAGATGTTTCTTACATCCACACATTGCCGCCTCGAAGTTCATGGAACTCGGCTGCCGGCCGGAATCTGCCTCTGGCGGCCAGAAGGCACCATCGACAAGTCGTTGGTTCCGACGTAGATACCTATGGCGATGAGCATAGCTACAACGCCGAACCAGAATCTCCAATCGTGGTGCGCGCGCCGCCAGTAAGGCATTTGACCATGGCTGTGATGACTCTCGCCGTTCGGATGCAAATGTTCGGTGTTGTGCATGGTCATGTTCGTCTCCAAATCAAATTGAGGAACCTAGGTAGTGCATCAGCAGCGACGGCTAAAATTAGGGGATCACGTCCTGCCTAAACGCTGCTTAACGAAAGGGCGGCCTTATGTTCCGTGTCGTGCAGCCAATAGGGCGGCCGACCGTAGTGATGATAGAGCTGTTCCTCATAGTCACGAGGGATCGCCTTTGACTCAGAGAACTCCGGGGCTGTTTTGATAGCATCCCGCCAGAGACCTACGTACACTTTGGATTCTGTCCAACTCACCTTCTGAATCCAAGCGGGCGAAATCACTACCTTCTTGCCCGGCCACCAATTCCGCGTCAGCACCTCTATGTAGCGGATAGCCCAGGTTTCCTCGTCCACGACGAAGCCTGCCACATGACCGATCTCGCCATCCTCGGCCTCAATGTGATAGCCCGCGACTTCGGCAGTACTGCGGAGATGAGAATCCTCCGACTCTTTTTTTATTCTTTCCAATGCCTGGGTTTCTTTCGAAGCGGCGACTTCTGTCGCCAATCCCATCGGGTAATACACTGGGCCCCACAAATAGGTCCCACCCCAATAGTTGGGATATCCGTAATACCCGAGATATGCTGATTCGTGTTGCCGCGAGACGGGTTTGTGCGTGTCGATGTTCGGGCTATTCTCCACTTGCTTTCTTGTCAGCGCCACATCCAACCGCTTGCCTTGCCAATCCACGTGCGTCACGGAGAATGGTGAGATCAGAACTTCACGGCCACTCAGCCAGCCTCCGGTTGCCGCCGTCATGTAGCGAATCGCCCATGTTTCATCGTCGAAATATAACTGATCTACAGTTCCGATCTCTCCGTCCGTGGCACGGATCGCAAGGCCTTTCAAGTGGTTCACATTCGTTAGCATCGTAGTCCTCCTTATTTCTGGGAAAGAGTGGCCATGTCACTGCGCTTTCTGAATCGGAACTTCCGCGCCTTGAGACTGTGCTGTTTTCTGGCCAGGCTCTTGGATGAGCTTGTGAACATTCATGGAATGCTCGTGCGCTTCTTTGCTGAGTTCGTGAGCAGTCAAGTGATCTTCTTTGCCATGGGCAACTGCCGCTGCCGCGTGCGCGTGGGCCGCTAGGTTGTGGAGTTCTGCAGCTCGCTCGTGTTCTCGCTGTGACATGATGGTTCTCCTGGTCAGCTTGGATGCGCTTATCGCACGTGTCGTCGTTCTCTGCATCCCAACTAATCTGTAATCTTTATTGTCAACCGTTAGTTTGGACCGGGCCGAGGTGCCGGTTTTCAAGACACCTCGTTTTGGGCAGCAATGGAGCTATG
>JBEKTR010000073.1:0-14413 GCA_049515835.1 Terriglobales bacterium | reverse complement strand
GACGCCGCGCAGGCCGACTTGGAAAAAATATGGCGCATGCCCCGCAAGTCGCCTTCGCCCTCCTCGCCGACGTTGCCAATGAAAAGAATCGGGGCGGCGTGTGAAATCTTGGCCTTGCGCAGTGCCCCAGCGATCGCAAGTAGTGCAACCACGCCAGCTGCGTTATCCGAAATGCCCGGGCCCAACAGCCGTTTACCCTGCCGGCAAATGTTCAGCGGAGTACCTGCGGGAAATACAGTGTCAATATGTGCGCTTAAAGCGATGTGGCCCCTGACCTCGCCTTTGGAGTTTTTCCCAGGTTTGGCCGTGCCGCGGCGCAGACCGAGCACGTTTCCTACTTCGTCGGTGTGGACTTCCTCTAGTTTCAGTTCGCGGAAGCGATCCATGAGCCAGCGACTGCGCGCAGCTTCCCCAAACGGAGGCGCAGGAATTCGCGCCAACTCCATTTGCCAATCCGCCAGCTTATCTTCTTCAGATGTGAACCATTCGTAACTGTCCTGGAGTTCCGGTAAAGCATCGAGGCGCGCAACTGCCTCCGTCATCTCGGCAGGCGGTGGAATCGCCGCAGGCGTGCGAGGGGAGGCCATGCGCCATCTTACAACGTCGCGGATGGATTGAGATGGATTGGCTTGATTCTCGTCGTGTGCCTCAGTCAATACACAAGCTTCACTCCGAATTGAATTTCCCTGGGTGCAAATGCGTTCGTAGCTTGTATCGGATTAGCAGGAACCTGGTAATGGCCGGGATAGTAGTTCAGTCCCAACTGGGTGAACGTTTTCACGAAAGACGTACTCGTGGTTTCGAGACCGCCCTCCGTTATGTTGACTCTCTGGTTATCGCGATTGAGTGCGTTAAACGCCTCCGCTAACAGTTCCAGTTTCAAGTGATCGCCCAACAGGAACGATCGGGCCAATCGCATGTCGGCGGTCGCATAATCGGGCCCCAGGAACGAATTGCGGCTGGCTCCGGGGATACGATCGTTGGTTCCGTTGCTGTCTTGATTCGGATCTCCCGATACGGATACATTCACTGGCCTGCCGGAACCGATCGTGATGACGCCGGAATATTTCCAATCATCGAACAGCGTCGAAAGAAAAGGCATGCTGCGCCCGAAAGGATTAGGCTCTCCGATCCACGAAAAAACAAAGCGCTGCCGCTGATCGGTCACGCTATTGCCCTTTTCGGCATTGGGCGCGTAAGAATTTTGCACCGTCGCCGGTTCGCCCGCGACCAGCGCATCCTGGCCGTCGTCAATCGCGTGGGCATAGGTATAGGCAAGCCGAAAGTAGAGACCGTTACTCATCTGCCGATGAATGGAGAGCGTTGCCCCGTGATAAACGCTCGAAGCCGCGCTCTCAAATACATCAATCGCGCCCAGTTGCGGAATTGGCCGGGCCAACGGATTAATGCATGGCGGATAAGGACAAGTAAACGACGTCGTTAGCTGCCAGGTTGAAAACGACGGCACTGTGTAATACGTGCCCAGAAAATTCACTCCGGTGCTGTCATACACGGGATAGGCCACATCTACCGGCGGCGGAAGATTCACGTCACGGGCGCGAATCAGGTCCACTCCGTGCACGAACGTGTACGAAACTCCCACAGCCGTGCGATGCACAACTTCTTTTTCCAGACTAAGGCTGGTTTGCTCTACATGCGGCGTCTTGAAATTTGGCGAGAACGAAGCTACGTCCGCTTCAGCAAATTGCTCGAGACTGGCTGGAACTGAGCACGATGTCGCCGTCTGCGAGCAATTCACTAGCGGGTAGGGATAGTGGGGAAAAACTTGATTGTCATAGTAATTTGAGTTATTCAGGAAAAGCGTCGTTCCTGCAAGCCCATTCTCGTTGGCAACGGCAGATTGATAGATCTGCGGAATGCGCGTGTAAAAAAGCCCATATCCGCCGCGCACGACCAGCGGCCGTTCCTGCCCCATCGAATAAGCGAAGCCCACACGCGGCGCAAAGTCATAGGGATTGAATGGCATCCGTCCTGAACCCAACCACAAGGGATTCTCGACCAATCCCTTTGACGTGTAAGTCTGTAAGTCATAACGCACGCCCAGGCTGAGCGCGAAGTGATTGTTCACTCGGATCGTGTCTTGCACGAACGCCGAGTACTCGTTGCTATCGGGATGAGATGCCGAATTGCCGAAATCCTGCTCGTAGTATTTTGGCACCAGGTGCGCATAGGCTCGAAGCGGAGAAAGCTCAAGTCCGGCCTCTTGTGGCTGGAAAGTGAAGGGATTCACTTTGATGGGGTCGAAAATGTACTCGCCACCGGTACCACGCGGAAAGAAGTTATAAATCCAGGTAAGTAGTGCGTCGCCCCCAAACTTAATAGCATGGCGTGAACCATCCAAGCCCAACGTTTCCGCGAGATGTAATCGATGCTCACGCGTTTGTCGCGGAAGGATCGTCGAGCCGCCGAATCCGTCCACTTCGTCGGTGATGCGAGTCAACGGCTGGTTCGAATTACTGAACGACTGCTCGAGATCGTGTGTAAATTGCGCCCGCAGATGACTCACCAGCCGTGGACTGATGCCGCTCGTCAAAGTCAGTGATCCCGTCTCCGTGGCGACGTTCTCTGTTCCATTTTCGCTTTCGGCAAACGTGGTCAAAGGACTGCCGGGATCGAAAAACACATTGTTCGATCCGTAGAAGCGAGAGGTGTTCACTCGCGCGGAAAGAGTATTTCGAGGCGACAAGGCGAAATCCACTTTGGCAAAGCCGGCGTTTCCCAAAATCTTAGCCGGGAACGGGCCCGCGAGCGCATTAAGCTTGGCCGCCGTGGCGAATACCAGCGCGGCGTCGCTCTGTTCATAATCCCCACCGCCGTTTGGTCCGGGAGGCACGGGAACAATCGTCTGCGTGCCGTTGAGGAATTGCATTACCGTCGGCACGTGAAAAATATGCTGATCGAAGCCAAGAAAGAAAAATGCCCGGTTGCGCTTGATGGGACCGCCAAAAGTAAAACCCAGCTGTTGTTGCTGATCGTGCGGCTTATAAGTCATGAAGGGATGCGTCGCTGCAAACAGGCTGTCGCGAATGTAGTAAAAATCCGTTCCGTGAAAATGATTGGAGCCCGACTTAGTCACAACGTTGATCACGGCCCCGCCGGAGCGGCCGAGTTCAGCGCCGTACGTGTTGGTAGACACACGGAATTCCTGCACAACCTCCGTGGAAAATTGATAAGGCGCGCGGTAGCGCCCCGTGGCTTGCGCGAAAAAAGCGTTGTTATTGTCGCCGCCGTCCACCAGAAAGCTGGTTTGAAAACCACGAATGCCGCCGAACGCCAAATCGCCATTCGATCCGGACGTCAGCCCGCGGGGATCTTGCGTGACGCCGGGCGTGAGCAGAGTCAGATCCGAAAAGCGCCGTCCCTCCAGGGGTAGGCCAGTGATAGAGCGTTCTTCAATTACGGACGATGCCGTCGTCGGCGTAGTTTCGACGAGCGGCGGCTCCGCCGTGACCGTTACAATCTCTTTCGCGCCTGCGACGGGGAGTTTGAATTCCACTTCCAAAATTCCTCCGACGAGCACGTGCAGTGGCGGTGTGACTTGTGCTGACATGCCCGCAGCCACTGCACGAGCGGTGTAATCACCGGGGGGAAGCAGGTCGAAGGCAAAGCGGCCTTCGACATCACTCGTCGCAGCATAGCGAAATGCTGTGGCCCCATTCACTAACACGACCGACGCCCCCACGATACGTCCCCCAGACGCGTCATTGACCGCGCCTCGCACTGCTCCACTCGACGAATCCTGCGCCCAAACGTCAACCGCCAAAACTCCTACGGCAATCAGCCCGATCAGGACGGCTCTTCGTCCAGCCTGTGCCGCACGAAGTAGGAAACGCGGCAAAAGACCACCAGCGCCGAAGAAAACACAGCGATCAGCGACGCACGCCAGAGAGTTCTCACTTGCAACGGGCAAAGCTGTGCAACAGTCATAGTGTTCAGCCCCAATGGACAAGTCCGGCATTTTTCCACTCACTTTCTGGATATATCAGTCGCCGGACGGGAGGTCTGTGACGAACGAACATTCGCCTGAGGAAAACTTCTTTTAGCGAATAATTAGTGCAATGGGCTGGAGAGCTTAACCCATGCACGATCAAAACATTGAGTTTACTGAGGTGATCGGCAAGGCCTGCTCGAACAAGTACCCCAGCGAGATTAGGGAATGAGTTTCTTAATCGCGTCTTCCAAGCGGCTTAAGACTTCATCCTCTGACATGGCCGTCGAGTCCAACACTAGCGCATCCGGCGCAGGCGCCAGCGGAGATGCCGCACGTGTTCGATCGCGATAGTCGCGTTCGCGGATTTCGGCCGCGATGGATATGGATGATGAAGCGCTCGTAATTCCCTTCTGGCGTTGCTGGTCGAGGCGCCGCTGTTCGCGGACGACCGGATCGGCATCGAGAAAAATCTTTAGGTCCGCGTCAGGAAAAACTTTTGTGCCTATGTCGCGGCCTTCCATCACCACTCCCCCTCCGATGCCGAGCGCGCGCTGGTGCGAAACCATCCATTCGCGTACCTTGGGGTGAATCGACACGCGGGAAGCAGCTTCGGTCACATCGGCTTCGCGCACGCGTTGCGTCACATCCACTCCATCGAGGAGCACGCGATTCCCGCTGACGGTTGGCTCGAGTTGAATGCGCGAATTGTCTGCAAGCGCGGCCAAAGCAGACTCGTCATCAAACGAAATATCGTTTTCGATCGCCTTCAGCGCGAGAGCACGGTACATCGCACCGCTTTCAAGATTTACATAACCGAGTTTGCGGGCGAGGCGAGCGGCTATCGTGCTCTTACCGGCCCCGGCAGGACCGTCCACTGCGATGATGAGTTTGCGTGCGGGAGGCTCGGTCAAACCAACATTTTACACGCTGGTTATTGTGTTAGTTTTGAAATTGTCGCTTCGAAAACCGCGCCGAAGCGTGAGGGATGCATGAATCTTTTGAAAACATTGGCTAAGCCGGGGGCTTGGGCCAGCGGATGGACGAGCGCAATCCTCTGCTTTAGTGCCGCCAGTGGTTTCTGGCTAGCCGGAGAGCATCGCCGTGCCATCTGCTGGGCTGTTTTAGGCGCAGTAGAAATTGGTGCCGTAATTTTATAACCATGAAATCAATCGCAAACTGGGCGCTGAACATGGCGGAACAGCGTGGTGCTTCCTATGCCGACCTGCGCATTGTTGAGGAACGCAGCCGTGCTCTATCGACAAAAAACGGACGAGTCGGCAGCGCCTCGCAAGCGGAATCGCTTGGTATCGGCATTCGTGTCGCCGCCGACGGAGCGTGGGGATTCGCCGCGACCGATGATTTAAGCCGCGAATCCGTCGAAGCCACGGCCGCGCGGGCGGTAGAAATCGCAAAAGCGTCGGCGCGGGTGAAAGAAACAGACCTGAAACTCGCGCCCGAGAAAGCTGTGCAGGCGGAGTGGGCATCCGCAATGGAAAAAGACCCTTTCACAACATCTGTAGAACAAAACATTGACTTGCTCCTGCGCATAGATGCCGAGTTGCGCGCGGTTGCAGGAGTGACGCTCGCGGAGTCGAGCATGAATTTTCGCCGCGAGGAGCAGTGGTTTTATTCTTCAACCGGCGCCGACATCCACCAGACCAAACACACGACCGGGGCTGGATACGCCGCCTATGCGTTTGCGGGAAACGAGATTCAGAAAAGGTCCTATCCGACTTCCTTTGGTGGACAGTGGGAAAACCGCGGCTACGACCTGATCGAAGAGATGAAACTCGTGGAGAACGCACGCCGCGTCGGCGAAGAGGCTGTCGCCCTATTGAAAGCCGATCAGTGCCCAGAAGGCGTGTTCGATCTCATTTTGGATGGCTCGCAACTGGGATTGCAGATTCATGAATCTGTGGGACATCCCATTGAACTGGATCGCGTTCTCGGTATGGAAGCGAATTTCGCCGGAACGTCTTTCCTGACGTTAGACAAGCTGCGCAAACTTCGCTACGGCAGCGATCTCGTAAATGTTGTGGCTGATGCGCGCGTGGAACACGGCCCCGGCCTGGGCACGTTCGCTTATGACGATGAAGGCGTGGCGGCGCAATGTGTGCCAATTATTTCGAGCGGACTATTCACGGGATATCTAAGTTCCCGCGAAACGGCGCACATGATCGGCGAAAATCGCTCTGGAGGCATGGTCCGGGCTGAAAGCTGGAACCGGCTGCCCATGATTCGAATGACCAACGTGAGCATTCTGCCCGGTGAACGCCCCCTACGCCGTGCAGAGCTGATTGCAGACTCAGATCATGCCATCGAAATGGAAACCAACAAATCGTGGTCCATTGACGACAAGCGCTACAACTTCCAGTTCAGTTGCGAGATCGGCTGGGAGATCGAGGGCGGCAAACGCGTGCGCATGTTGAAGAATCCCTCGTATTCGGGAATTACCACGGAGTTCTGGAATTCGATGGATGCGATCTGCTCGCGCGAAGAATGGGTACTGTGGGGCATTCCGAATTGCGGTAAAGGACAACCTCAGCAGGTGATGGGCACAGGACATGGTGCGAGTCCGGCACGATTCAGGAAGATCAAAGTCGGAAGTGCCTATCGCGGAGTGTGATGGATGTCACAGTGTATTTGGCACTTAGCAGTTAGCATTTAGCCTCCGACTGGAGGTGTTTATGAAAGACTTCCGAAGTTTGAGGGTTTGGGAAAAGTCACACAAGCTCACCCTCGATATTTATCGGGTAACGACTAGTTTTCCGCGTGAAGAGACGTATGGGCTGACAAGTCAAATGCGGCGTTCCAGCGCGTCGATCGGAGCGAACATTGCGGAGGGGTGCGGCAAGCGGGGAAATAATGAATTTCATCGTTTCTTGCAGATCGCTTCGGGGTCAGCGAGTGAACTGGACTACCACTTGCTATTGGCTCGGGATCTCGGCTTTCTCCCCGATAACGATTTCCGCGAATTCGGAGATGATTTACTGGAGCTGCGGAAAATGCTAACGTCATTGCTGCAAAAAGTCGGTTCAGAACGATCTTTGGCTAAGTGCTAACTGCTAATTGCCAAATGCTGACGCACGAAAAAGCTGCCGATATTTTTGACCGCATCCGCAAGCACTCGACTGCGGATGAACTGGAAGTGATTTTCTATGGCGGCAAGAGCGCGCTCACGCGCTTCGCGAATAACGTCATTCATCAAAATGTCGCAGAAGAAAATTATGGCGTTTCCGTGCGCACGGTCTTCAGCGGAAGAACGGCAAGGGCCACGACGAACCGGCTGGATGAAGATAGTCTCCGGCGCGTAGTCGAGGCTTCGGAGTCTTTGGCTAAAGTGCAGCATCCCGATTCGGACTTACTCCCGTTGGCGAGCGAGGGCGCCCGTCCCACACAGAAGCCGCCATGCCGATATTTTGAAGCGACTGCCGCAATTACGCCCGAAGCGCGCGCCAATGCGGTCGGCAAAATCGTTCATCGCGCAAAACATCACAAACTCACCGCCGCGGGAATTTTTTCTACTTCAGAGTCAGTGGACGGCATTTTCAATTCCCTCGGGCTAACGGCGTGGCACGAGCAGACTTCGGCGGAAATTTCCATCACCATGCTGGGTCCCGATTCCTCGGGATGGCAAAAATCGAACTCGCCTGACATAACCAAACTCGACGGCGCCCGGCTCGCCGAACTTGCCGCGACCAAAGCGGAACAATCCGCTGGACCGAAAGAAGTGCCGCCGGGCAAATACACGGTGATTCTTGAGCCCTCGGCTGTCCTCGATATTGTCGGCTTCATGTTTTGGGATTTTGGCGGCATGGCCGTGCTCGACCAGCGGTCGTTCTTAAATGACCGCGTGGGCACTAAGCTTTTCGGAGAGAACATCAACATTTGGGATGACGTGAATCATCCTTTGCAATCCGGCTCGCCCTTCGACGGTGAAGGCATGCCGCGACAAAAAGTTCAACTGGTGAAGAACGGGGCTGTGGAACGGTTGGTCTATGCGCGCGCGACGGTCGAAAAAATGAAGAAATCCGAGTTTGCCGATAAAGTCGGCCCGATCGAGGCCACAGGTCACGGGTTTCCGCTGCCCAACGAAATGGGCGAAGCGCCGATGAACATTGTGTTCGAGCCATCCAAGTCAACTCAAACAATCGACCAGATGCTCGCATCCACTGAACGTGGAATTTATGTCACGCGGCTCTGGTACATCCGCGAGGTGGATCCCTACGAAAAGATGGTTACAGGCATGACCCGCGACGGGACATTCTTAATCGAAGACGGAAAGATTCGTTACGGGTTGAGAAACTTCCGCTTCAATGAGAGCCTCATCAAAATGCTTTCCAACGTGGAGATGATGAGCGAACCCGTCCGCGCCAGCGGCGAAGAGTCGTTCGATATGGTCGTGCCGGCTATGAAAGTGAAAGAGTTCAACTTTACGGAAGTCACGAAGTTCTGAGCGTTTGTTTCCTCGCCTTTCATCCACCCCCCCAACAAAAAAACCCCGCATCTTGAACAAAGATGCGGGGAAGAATGATCGATAACAACGATCTAGTTAACGGTTACGGCTTTCCCGGCGGACGGAATTCCGTTCGCCACAACGTACAGCGTGCTGGCGCCGGTTTCGATGCTCGAAGGAACAGCGAAGCTGGCGGTAACCGGCAGACTGCCCGTGGCAATGCCCATCGTGCTGAAGTTGGTGGTGCGGGCAAAGAAGAAGTGCCCGGTGGCTTGGTTGCGGATCACGACCAACGGGTAGTTGGTTGCGTTCGCGGCATCATCGCCGTAGGCGGATCCAGCCGTAAGACCATTCAGCTGGGTACCGGTAACGGTGTAGGAGTTGCCGTGAGTTAAAGTGGTCGGAACCGAGGTGACTTTCGGTCTCCAAGCGGCTTTTGGCGTGCCTTTGGGCGTGTAGATTTCCACGTCGATGGTGCCACCGTCAGCCGCGCAGTAGAGTACCTGGCCCGTGGGCAAGGTGATCAAGCGGCCTTCCCAAGATTGTTCCTCGCCCGCGCTCGCCGTTGGAGGCGCTTGCGTGAAGCTGGTTCCATTGAATTCGTAAAAGGTTCCGCTGCCGTTGAAAACTCCGGGGCTGGTGAAGACCAGAATGTTTCCATCGGGAAGTGCCGCAGCCGGTCCGTCGGCAATGTCATTGCCGTTGGGGTAGCTCGCAGCCACTGCCCAGGTGCCAGTGCTTGTGTTGTAGATGGCATTGCTGGTCGTCGCGCCGAAGGCAACAACATCGCCCAGGGGCGATTGCATAAGCGGGCCCATTTCCGGCACGATGCCGAGTCCGCCGCTGTTCGGCAACTCAACGATCGTGCTGCCGGCCGTGGTCCAGGCATTCGTGGTCGGGTTGAACGTTTCGGAGTTGGTTCCGTCTTCGGTATCTACCGTCAGAACATTGCCGTTCGGCAGTAGAGCAAAACCTTCTTCGGAGAATCCATCCGCCTTGCCTGTGCCCACTGCGGTCCAAGTCAGAGTGCTGGCATTGAATTCCACTTGCTTCTTCGAAGGACTTGCACCCTGGCCCAGCATGAAAGTTCCATTGGGCAGAACGATTCCCGGCGAGTCGCCAATGTAGGTCCATCCGCTGGGCGGGTTCACCGCGGTCCACTTGTTAGCAACCGGATCGTAAATCGAGCCGAGCGTGACTTCGTCGCCGCCGCAGCAGTTGTACTCACCACCCTCGACAATTACGCGGCCATCGGGCAGAACCGCCGAAGCAAAGTAAAGAGGGCCGTACCCCGATTGCATGGAACCCATTTGCGACCAGGTACCGTCGATATAGCTGCCGGTGTTAGTCGGGGTCAGGCGCCACCAGTTGGGGCTTTCAAATTCGTGCATCATGATCGTGCCATCCGTGAGCAGGAGGGCCTGGTCGGTATTAAATGTGGGTTGGGTCTTGAGTTTGGTCCAGGTTCCCACCGTGGTGGGCTCCTGAGCAACGGCGATGCCACAGAGGGCCAGAGCCATCGCGGCGATTCCGAGATTTCGGAACAAGTTCTTCATCTGCATTTCTAGGGTCTCCTTGGAAGACGTGTATCAGCTTTATTTCGTGATTTTGGCGAGGGGCATTTGAATCGATTCGCCGCAGAATCGGAGAGAAATACAGAGGCGAATCCAAAAGCTTCTCAGGAACGGAATTATACGATGAGCGCGGAGCTCGCCGTGAAGAGAATAATTTCAAAAACGAAAAATTAATAGAAGACGATGCGGATGCTGCAACATAAATGCAATAAATCGCACCTATTGTGCATCAATTTGCGCACTTTGACTAGTGCTTGCTCTCCGCAAAGCACGTGCGAAATCGGGGCGTCCATATATCTAGCGCCTCTCAGTCGTGTTTCATTCCCCAAACCAAACGCATGTCGAGGATTGGTTGTATGTAAGCCTGCAAAACAGCCACAACTCAATGAATCCTAAGGCTTTAAGCCTGTTAGTTCCATGACTTACGTAACTTTGCATGGTTGGTTCCGGGGTGTAATCTTCGGGCGTGATGTCGAACCACAGTGGATCACCGGAAAACGGAAACTCTGCCTCGCTAAAACAGGCAAATGTCGAATCGATGCTGCGAGCCGGCTATTCGGACATGCAGGGCGCGGCCCGCTTTCCCATCAAATTGCCGATTTCGGTGAAGTCGGAAAACGGCGCGCGGGTCAGCGAAACCCAAAACATCTCCGCCAACGGCGTGCTCTTCGAAATGGATTCCTCGATGCCAGTAGGCTCAAGAGTGGACTTCACGATTTCATTGCCGGCTGAGATTGTGGGCGCCCCCAGCGATGTGCGGGTGGATTGCCGTGGCCGGGTGGTGCGCAGTACAGAAGAAGCTGGACGTCGCGGAGTGGGCGTGGTGATCGACGAATACCGGTTCGAGCGGCGGTAAGCAAGAACAACTTTATGGCAAGCGCAGCGGTTGGGTTAGACGGAAATCACGGGCAAGAGCATGGGGACGATTCGCGGCAGTTTATCCGCGTCATCGTCGCCGACACACAGGCGATCTTCCGCGCCGGCCTGCGCAAGATTTTCGCGCTCGAAGACGACATCCGTGTAGTGGGGCAGGCCGAAACTTTGTCGCAAAGCGTTTCCGCAGCCAAGAAATTCTCCGCTGACATTCTGATTTTTGAGGCTGCCCTGTCGCCGAATCCAGTGGAAGCAGTCGTCGAATTGCTACGACAGTCGCCTTCTTTACATATGGTTGTGGTCACAGCAGAAGCTGATCGGGAGTTGACCCTGGAATTGTTCCGCCGGGGCGCGCACAGTGTCGTTTCCCGTGAAATTGATCCCGAGTTGTTTGTGGACTGCTTACGGAAAGTCGCTAAAGGCGAGCCGTGGCTCGATCCTCAAGGCGTCCAATGGGTATTGGAGGCGTTTCGCACTCAGGGCGCGAAGGGTTCGGGCGGACGCTCCAAGGTTCAGCTCACCCCAAAAGAATCTCTCATCGTATCCTGCGTCACCCAGGGCATGAAGAACCGCGAAATCGCGGTGCGCGTCGGCACCACGGAGCAAGTGGTGAAGAACTACCTCCGCAAAGTTTATGACAAGTTAGGCGTAGCCGATCGTCTGGAGCTTGCGCTCTTTTGTCTGAACAACCGGGTCGAAAACGCTGCCGCAAAAGCGGACGCGACGAATCACGCGCCGGCAGGCAGCAACGGCGCGGCAGCAGCGAACTCATCGAATGGCTCAAGCGCCACAACTGTCTTGACTGAAAACATCGAATAATTCCTTCGATTCCCTCTTCGAATTTCACTTAATCCTCCAACGCAGTGCTGTGAATTGCATTCGTCCACCTGCCGGACGTGGCCCGCGCTAGCGCAAGAATGGTCCCCGATGCGTACAGTTGCCGTTTTTGCGGGCTGGGCCATACAATCAATGAGGCGGGATCATACCGTCGGGTGCAAGCCGTTCCTCGACGCACCGTTCACAATCCGCTTCTCCGGAGAGATGGCCGAGTGGCTGAAGGCGCACGCTTGGAAAGCGTGTTTAGGGGAAACTCTAACGTGGGTTCGAATCCCACTCTCTCCGCCATTCAGTCTGAGCTCCAGAGAAAACTCGATGTATTTCTTCGAAAACCCTCGCTAATTGCCGCAATTCTTCTAATATTCGCAGCAAAGCGGACAAGAGAAACTGGCATATCCAGTCATGCGCATCTTTATTTTCGGGTAATTTCTCCGTGATCCGACTTGGCAGTCCGGTTTCGATTGATGACTTTAGGCAAATATAAGGCGATTACAACCGATTAAAAAGCAAAAGCAGCTTAAGCCTGTCAGCGCAGTCTCAAACAAGCCCTTTGGGGCCCTCTATGGCGTTGTGAGAACCATCGCAAATGCTTTAGAAAGATGGCGGGAGACGACGAGACTCGAACTCGTGATCGCTGCCGTGACAGTTCTTCTAGCGGTGGTGGAGAAAGTGTGAAGGAATAGGCGCAAGTTGCAGATGCGTAAGGCTCTAAGTCAGGTTCAGCATTAACCGGGTAGGGCCGAGTAGCAGCCAGTTGTACGCGGTTAGATGGGGATCGCCAAAGGTTTGAGGGTTTCCCTGCCTGATCTTTTTATGCGAGTTTGAACGTTCCAGACCGTTGCCAACGTTCTGGCTCACCGATTTCAGAGACGGGACCAAATCCCCAGCCGCCAGAACTGAATTTCAGTCTTGGCAAAGTAGCGACGTGCATCAGGACAATGATCGTGAATCTTTAGTGGTTTTTCTTCACCTCGTAGAGCCGCCTTTGAATCCCACGCATAGGTTTGCATTTGCTGGATCGTCTTTGGAGTCGTCTGCCGGCAAAACTGTTTCTGATCCCCTCGCATTTGTGCTCGCGCCAGATCGTCGGTCATGTACTGCACTGCTTTGCGATACACATTGTTCAGATGCAAATCGGCTTGCGTGTACTCGAAGGCGGCACAGTCATCCATTTGACGCTGGCTGATCGGCTTCTCCTCGCACGGGCTTTGCGTCGGCGCTGGCTGTTGCGCAATCACTAGGCTTGGGAAGAAGGGAAACAGGAGAAAGAGAACCACGGTTTTCATAGTTCAATCATAACTGTCGAAATCAGGCGTTTTCACTCATGGACTCTGGACCTTCAAGCGCATGTCGGCATCTTAATGCCCGCCTCCAATCACGCCAAAGGAAAGAGCGGCGCATTGATAACTATTCAAGCCAGTCTGGCACCAGTTTTCATATGGAAAAGCCAGGATAGGTGATTCTAAATACATGCTATGTAGGGGCTGCAACTCGCCTTGGACGTTGTTGGTTCCGTGCGTTGTATTGGACGCATAAAACTGCTCCGTATTGCAATTCTCGTCACCACTATCGGTACATTGAGGGGTCACATTGAACCAATAGGTGCCAGCGTCAAGAGTAATCGGCGGATTCACCGCGACCGCAATTGTGTATTCGTTGTACCCAAATGCCTGGCGGCCGGTCGGCGTTATATTGGCTTGGCCGCTTCCGTACCCAAGCTGCGTCCCTCCGTTTCCGCTACTGACGCCGGTACGAATTTCCCACGTGGCCGTCTTCGGATTAAAGTCGTTCAAGGTTGCGAGCACATTGAACAATACGCCATGAATTATGGCCTGATGACCGTACGGGACGGTCACTGCGCCCAGGGTCTCGGTGTAGCTGAAGAGTAACGTATTCTCGTCGGCGAAAGCATCCGCATTGGGATCAACGGGAGTGATGTCGCCACCGTAGAACAAACAAGGATCGCAAATCGGAGGGGGAATCGGCCGATGCCTGCGGGAATCAATCTGCCCCGATGCCGCTATTGCAGTTAGCAACATAAGCGCCAGAATCGATATGGGAAAGAATTGTTTCGGCATAAGCTCTCCGTCACGGCGCCCAAATCATACATCACCTCGTCAAAGGCGGATAGAGACAAACGGCCCTGATTTATACCTCATATCCCAATTGTTGAAAACAAGCATTTTCACTCAGCGAGCCCCAATGAAAGGGATGGCGATGTCTCACCCATCTCTATTGGTAACGAGCAAACCGGAATTTTACTCCGGTGCCAGAAGCCGGTATCGGGAGGTTTCGCAATTGGGGCGGGACTCAAGGTTGCTGTCCGACGTACCATGGCGCACTCACTGTGAAGATACGTTCATTGCCGCGGGCGCGAAGCACCCACTCCAGAAGCCGCGCGCGTTGATTGTGAAGGAAGTATTCGTACCATCTGTCCTCCACAAGCTCTGGTATCACCACAACAATGTTCCGATTGGGATTTTTCTTTGAAAGATCGAGGATGAACTGAACGATGGGAATGATAATAAACCGGTACGGGGAAGGCAGGACGTGGAGCTGAGGTGATTCCTTGCCCGCCGCACGGAAGGGTTGCTCAACGTAGTGTTCCCAGTCGTCTTGGAGCAATTCAGAGTGTTCGTTGGGCTCTACGTGCAAGGCGATCACTTCCGGGGAAAGCCGTGCGGCAAATTCAATTCCCTGTCGGGCGATGTTGCTCCAGCG
>JBEKTR010000072.1:0-14449 GCA_049515835.1 Terriglobales bacterium | reverse complement strand
CTCGGGAGACACCGAAGGCGTTCCTGAGATGCGGGCGCTCAAGAATATTGATGTCGCGTTCGTGTGCATGAATTTGCCTTACACCATGCCACCCGAAGAAGCCGCCGACGCCATCAAAGCTTTTCATCCCAAGATCGTGATTCCTTATCACTATCGTGGCTCCGATCTCACCGTGTTTCAAAGAGCTTTGGCGGGAACGGGAATCGAAGTCCGCTTACTCGAGTGGTATCCGAAATAAGAATCTAGTCCCTACAGGAGAGCCTGCATGGCCGCGTCCCCAACGCCACCAAAGCCCACTCTGAGCGATTCGCTGGCCGCAGAAAGAACTTTTCTGGCCTGGATTCGCACTGGCCTCGCCTTAATGGGTTTCGGCTTCGTGGTGGCGCGCTTCGGCCTGTTCCTGCAACAACTGCAATTTCTCGAGCACACGCCCGAAGCTTCTTCCTACGGGTTCTCGCTCTGGTTCGGAACAGCATTGATTGCCGCTGGCGTGGTGGTTTACGTGTCTTCGGCGTTGCAGCACTTTCGAATGATTCGCGAACTGAACCAGGGAGAAGTTTTACCCGCGCGTCCATCTATCCAAGGAATCATCGTCGCACTGTTTCTGGCGCTTGTCGGTCTCTCAATGGCGATTTATTTGGTGTCGGTGCGCGGCTCCGCTAAATCCCAACCAACCCAACATCAGGAGACATCCATGGCAACACCGAGCAATGGAATCATTTCCCTGCCGAGCAATCACTCCATCGACGACACAGTAGATAAACTCAAGAACATTTTGCAATCCAAAGGCGTTACCCTCTTCGCGCTCGTGGATCATAGCGGCGAAGCCGCCAAAGTTGGTATGACAATGCCTCCCACCAAACTGCTGATCTTTGGCAGTCCGAAAGCCGGCACGCCCTTAATGTTGGCCGCTCCGACCAGCGCGATCGATCTCCCGCTCAAGATTCTTGTTGCTGAAGATGCCGGAGGTAAGGTTTCGGTCAGCTACAACAGCTCGGAATATTTGCAGGCGCGGCACAATTTGCCTCCAGACTTGCTGCAAAACATCGCAGTCGTGGGAACTTTGGCGACGAAAGCGGCGGAATAGTCTCGAAGTGTCCGGCTTCAACGCTTTTGTGAATTGCTACTTGAATTTCGGTTGCGTCTCCCGTTCATCACATTTGTGCCGGTCAAACAGCATTTGCAGATTCGCCGTCGAGTCCTTGACGCTCCCGAACGTATTCATCGGCGCTTTGAACTCGCGCCCACACGCCTGACACGCGGCCACGACCGGAACCGCACCAAGCCGCTTTAGAACTCGTATAACACGCGCCGCCACAGAAACATCCTCCAGCGTCACAAATATCGGATAAATAGCTTGTATACTGCTTCTTCAAATTTTGCGAGGCTTTCATGAAAATCCAGCGTTTCGTACTCGTAGTTTGCGCGTTGTTTAGCGCGTGCTTGTCTGCCCAAAATTCACCAGCCGCGTCCAGTGCATCCTCCGCCCGCTTCGCGCAGTTAAGCGAACAGTTTATCCATGAGACGCTCGCCCTTTCTCCGTCTAATGCCTCGCAAGCCGGCTATCACAAATATCCAGATCCCAAAACCGGCAAAACGGTCGAACTGGATGCGCTCCTTGATGACATGAGCCCGGCGGGACTGGCTGAACAGCGCAGAGTCTATGCCGGCTGGCGTGAGCGATTCCATCAAGAAACCCCAGCCGCATCCTTGAACCCCGAGGACGCCGCCGATTTCCAACTTATTGACGATCAGATCGGACTCACCCTTCTCGAGTTCGACAAAATTCAGAACTACAAACACAATCCAACCGTCTATGTCGAATTAATCGGCGGCGCATTGTTCCAGCCTTTAACCGACGACTATGCTCCGCTGGAAGTCCGCGTGGGTCATGTGATTTCACGCATCTCGGAAATTCCACGCTTTCTCGATCAGGCGAAACAGCAATTAAAGGATTCCGACCCCATCTTCATCAAAGTCGCCATGGAAGAGAACGATGGCAACGTGGACCTCATTCAAAGCACCGTCGCCGACGAAATTTCCGCCGGATCAAAACTGAAGGCAGATTTTGATAGCTCCGCCCCGGCGGCAATCGAAGCGCTCAAGAATTTCTCCAAATGGCTGCAGGATGATCTCGCGAAGCGGCAGACTACGCGCACCTGGCGTCTTGGCAGGGAATGGTATGCGGAGAAATTCCGCCTGGTCATGGAAACTCCCATTACGCCTGAGCAAGTACTGGCCGATGCGGAGGAACAGCTCAAGGCGAAGCGCGCCGAGATGCTGGAAATCGCCACGCCTCTGCACAAGCAGATGTATCCCGCGCACACCGATCACTCCGATTTGAGCGCGCACGACCGTGAAAACACAATCATCCGCGAAGTTCTCGACAAAATTGCCGACGACCACACCACTCGCGATCAGCTCATGGAGACCGTGAAGAGTGATCTCGTCGGGATCCGCAAGTTTATCGTGGACAATAAGATTGTCACCCTCGAGTCACGCGACAACCTGAAAGTCATACCTACGCCACCATTTCAGCGCGGCGTCTATTCTGTCGCCGGCTTTCACGGCGCGCCTCCCCTCGATCCCAACTCGGAAGCGGAATTCTGGGTGACGCCAATCGATCCCAAAACTTCCGACGCGAAAGCGGAATCGAAATTGCGCGAGTACAACAATTGGGTCCTGCAATGGCTGTGTATTCATGAAGCCTTGCCCGGCCACTATGTTCAGGGTGAACATGCGAACAATATTCAGCCTCCGACTCGCCGGCTTCTTCGCGGCCTTTTCGGCAACGGCGCTTACGCCGAAGGATGGGCGGAGTATGGCGCTCAAGTCATGCTGGCCGAAGGTTATGCCAATCGCGGTCCCCGTTACCGCTTGAGCTACCTGAAAGTCTGGCTGCGGGCGACTTGCAATTCGATTCTCGACATCCGCATGCAAACCATGAATATGACCGACGCACAAGCCATAGACTTGATGATGAAAGACGCCTTCCAAACGCAGGCTGAAGCCGACGGCAAGTTGCAGCGGGCCAAGCTCACCTCCACGCAACTGCCGACTTATTTTGTCGGTACGCGCGAGTGGTGGACACTGCGCAAGCAGTATGAAGCCGCCAAAGGCAAAGACTTTAAACTGGCGGAATTTAACGACCGCGCTCTCGATGAAGGCGCGCTGCCCGTACCTATGTTGGGGCCACTATTGATGTCGCATTGAGCCCTCGGCCGACAGCAATAAAAAAGGGGCAAGCTCTCACTTGCCCCAAGACTTGTACATCCCCAGGAGTTAAAACAAGTTCCAGGTGAACTGGTTGTAAACCTCGTGGTGGTATTGCACTTCAGGAACTTTTACGAACGTCCCCAAAGAACGCGCACAGCGGTCCGCGGCCGATTCTTTTAGCTCCGAGTACCGCGCCTTTACATCGGGCCCAAGAATCTTGGTCGTCCACTGTGACTTATTAAAATGATCAATAGCGGTATAGACATTGTCGGGAAGATAACGCTCCGCCTGTCTTAAGTTCTTGATCTTCGAAGTCTCGCCGTCGATTCCGCTCTTAAAAATAGAGTAAAGCGCGAGATACGGATTCGCATCCGGCCCCACCGAACGTACTTCCACGCGCATGCTCTTGTCATTGCCAATCGGGATGCGGACCATGGAGCCGCGGTCGGTCGCCGAAGCCTTGATTTGGTTCGGCGCCTCAAAATGCGGATCAAGCCGCCGGTACGCATTCACGCTGGCATTCAGAATTAGGCAAATGTCGTTCGCATGCGTCAAAACGCGATCGACAAACGACCACCCGAGTTTGCTCAGCTTCTCTTCGCCTTTCGGGTCCCAGAAAAGGTTCTTTCCACCCTTGCTGATGGAAACATTAGTGTGCATGCCGTTACCATTCACGCCAACCACCGGCTTGGGTAAAAACGACGCAGTCAATCCCATCTTCGTCGCCACCTGCCGGCAGATTAACTTGTAGAGCTGGATCTGGTCGGCGGCAGCAACGACTTCGCCATAGCCATAGTTGATTTCAAACTGCGACGGCGCCACTTCCGGGTGGTCTTTCTCATTCTGGAAGCCCATCGCCCGCTGAATTTCCGCGGTCGTATCGATAAACGTCCGCAGCGGATCGCCCGGCAGCGAATGGTAATATCCGCCGGTATTCACATACTCGAATTTGCCGTTCTCGTGGTAACGCTGCTCCGCGTCGGCTCCCTGAAAGAGAAACCCTTCAATCTCATTCGCGGCATTCAGCGTGTAGCCTTCTTTCTTGTTCAAGTGCGTGGCATAGCCTTTGAGTACGCCGCGAATGTCGCCGCTGTAAGGCGTTCCGTTCTTGTCGATGACTTCGCCAAAAACCAAAACCTTGCCTGACCCGAAATAATCTGCCGGCGCCCAGTAGAACGCGCTCCAATCAATCCCCAAACGCAAATCGCTCTCGCGCTGCGCCGTAAAACCGCGAATCGAAGACCCGTCAAATGTCAGGTTGTCGTAACTTTTAATAAGAAATTTCTTGTCATAGTCCAGCATGTGCAGCCGGCCTTCGAGATCGCTGAATAAAACCGTGACCGCCTTAATGCGCTTCTCGCCGGAAAGATATTTCAGCCGCTGTTCCTGAATCTTGTGCGCCGGAACGCGGTTCTTGCGCTGTTCCTTGGCTTCCAGATTTCGGTCTTCGAGTTCGTCATATGAGAGCGCGAGGAAGTTACGCAGTTCGTTAGACATGAATCTCCTTTTAAATTTGCCGTGCGCCGAATTTGTCTAGGGGACGCCATCCGGTATGAATGGTCGACTGATGAATGACCGACTAAGGCTATCGCGGGATGGACTTATGGGCCAATTAAAAAAGCTAATGGCCGACATAGAAGGAATTTATCTGTGCACATGTCTGATTCACGCGCGGGATAGTCCGTCATTACCGACTCTCACCACCTCGTCATCCCGAGCCATCCGCAGCCGCGCGAGCGGCAGGATGTGCGTAGGAATCTGCTTTTACTAAGCCCAAACCGATGACTGGGTGCCTTACGCTGGTCGCGCTTGTGCGATACAGCGGGACTTTTCGCGGAGCTTACCACCTTGTCATTGCGAGCCATCCGCAGCCGCGCCGGCGGCGAGGATGTGCGTAGGAATCTGCTTTTACGAAGCCTAAATCAATTGATCAGGAGCCATTCCCTGTTCCTTCAATCTGCGGATGCTCAATGCATCATGCCGTTTGGCCAACCGTACGCCAGCTTCATCGCGAACCAGTTCGCAGTGATAGAAATCGGGAGTCACTAAACCCAATGCCCGATACAGCAAAATCTGTCGCGACGTGGATTTCAGGAGATCGGCTCCGCGGACGACTTCCGTGATCTGCATAGCCGCATCATCGACAACCACAGCGAGTTGATAAGCGGGAACGTCATCTCTACGCCAAACCAGAAAATCGCCGAAGTCGCGTCCGGCGGTGAAACTTTGCGGGCCGAGATTGAGGTCGGCGAAGGGAACCGCTTCGCCATCGGGGACGCGAAACCACCAATTCACTCCAGCGGGAGCTCCAAAATTTGCGGCATCCGCGCGAAAGCGGCATTTGCGGGAATATACCGGCTCGTCGTTTTCCTGAAACTCGCCAACCTGAAACTCGCCGCCTTGCGATTCATGTGGCGCGGCCGCAGATTCGGCGACATCTTTGCGCGAACAGCTACAGGGATAAATAAATCCGCCATCGCGCAGTTCTCGCCAGGCCTTCAAATAAAATTCGCGGCGGTCGCTTTGAGAGTACGGACCAAACGGCCCGCCGATATCAGGACCCTCGTGCCAAGTGATGCCGAGCCAGCGCAGGTCTTCATACATCGTCGCAACAAACTCCGGACGGCAGCGCTGCGCGTCTAGATCTTCATTGCGAAAAATCAGCGTGCCCTGTTTTTCGCGCGCCCGCTGCGCCGCAATCCAGAATGTCCGCGCATGGCCAATGTGCAGAAGTCCAGTCGGCGACGGCGCAACTCGTCCACGATAGGTAGAAGGCGGGGGCACTCGTGCATTCTAAAAGATCTAGAGGCTTTTACCGGCGTGCTTTCAATAACTTGCAAGCATGTAATAGTGAGTTAAAAATTGCCACCTAAACCATTGAAAACAAGGAACTTACATATGGCCGTTAAAACGATTTAATTTCGTGTATAAACGCGACCGTTTGACTCTGACCCTCTGGGTTGGCCTCAAGCTCGTTTTCGCGTCCTGCGGCGTGCTGGCCACTTCTACGGATGCCCAGGGATTCGGGTTGAACTTCGAAATGTCCCCGACGAGGCTGCCCCACCATTTCGCGTTTTCTGCGAAAGGGTGGGCACCACGAACCTTGACGAGGTATTACTTACCCTCACTTCCCTTTCTCCAATTCTTCTTTGGTCACGTCTTTGATGTGCGTGCTGATGTACCACCGATAGCCAAAAGGATCGCGCACTCCCGCCGAGCGGTCGCCATAAAATTGGTCCGCCGGTTCGCGCTCGCTCTTTGCGCCCAGATCGAGGGCTTTGCGGTAAACGGCGTCGCAGTCCTCGACATAAATCTGCAAGCTCACGGGTGAACCGCCATAATGCTCGGCACTGTACGCCTCGATGGCCGGATTTTCGTCCGCCATCATCACGCAAGAATCGCCGATTTCAATTTCCGCATGGGACACGCGGCCGCTGGGCTCTTTCATGCACAGGCGCTCCTTCGCACCAAACACTTTTTGATAGAACTCAATCGCGGCTATCGAGTTTTTCATCATCAAGTAGGGCTGTACTGCGTGATAACCATCGGGAATAGGTTTTACTTTTGCCATGACATCCTCCTCATGCAAATGATTGTGGCATTTCTAGGGATTGACGATTTTAGAAAATTAACCTGGCAGCGTTTGTTTCTTAAGCAGAGATTGATGGAAGCTCCGCGCGAGATCCCTTCAGTCCGCTGGTGAAAGCGCGGACTTTCGGAACGACAATGTTGTGGGTTATGCGCATGTCTTTATGACGAAACCGGAGTAGCGCCCTTCCATTGTTTCAACTCCTCCTGTAGTTTCTGCCAGTCTTTCGGATTCTTCTTGGTTGCAATCGGAGCGTCCATGTTGTCATAAAACGTCAAGACATTTTTCTGTAGTTCGGGAGTTATAGCGCTCAGAGATTTCTTCGAAAGAGCATCCACCAGCTGCGCGTAAGTTTTATCCGTCAGCACATACTCTCCGGCTTTCGTTTCACGTCCTGTGTCGAAATCACGGTTCGGAAGATCCACTTTTCCGCTTTGCGCTTCACGCAGAAGTACCGAATAGCTTTTGACCGTCTCGTCCACGCTCTTGATATACATATCTTCCGTCTGTTTGGTGGGCACCTGAATGTGGACGGCCTTGAATGGGCCAATTTTCGGCACAAGGTCAAGGAAGAATGCAACCACCCTGGCCCCCACTCCGGGTTTGCGATACGCCGTTCCCCATTCATGCTCATAGTTGCTGCGGGAAAGATAGTAAAGAAATTCTTTCTTATTAAAATTGGGCGTATCCTTCACGATCACATCCCGCCGGGAAATCAGCGCCACTCGGGTAATCTGCGGGATAATCCTGCTGACGCCACGCCGGTAACTGCCAATGGCAAGGTCCACATTGCCGAAAACATCTTCCAGTTTCAGGCCGTAGGTTTCCTGAAAAGCCCGCTCCAGCAGCGTTTTCGAAACCTGAAAGCCAATCATGTCGTGGTAGCTGTCAGATGTGTAGCGATTTTTGGCCACTTGCACCACGTCAAACCCAAACTCCGTGCGGATGTGTGCTTTCGGATTATCAGCATAAGTGACCGAATCTCCATGCTTCTTTCGCAGCTTGGGAAATTCAATCGCGACGGAGCGGTTCACCGTGGGATGGCCGTCATTGTCCGACGCGTAGTGCGACAAGGCGCCGAGTGAAAACGCGTATTCATTCAGATCGGACGAATCTCGAATGAGCGCATTCACGAAGTCTCCGCTGCGGACGTAGTGGACAAGATTGCTGAAGAACTGGCTGCCGAACGGATAGTAGCCCATGTCCTGAATCAGAGAACCACCGTAAGCGTACGCATGGGCCTCGCGCAGATCGTCGGGAGTGGATGACGGAAAGCGATGCAGCAAGAGCGGCTGAATCTGGTCCACCCATCGCAGGTCCACTATCTGCTCATGGGTCAAAACGGAGTACGCCGTCGTGCCCGGAGAAAATACCAGGGCCGTGAGCACCACCCAGCCGCAGCGAAATAGCTTTCTAAGCATGGGAACGCTCGAACATCACAAAGGGTCTCGCATAAGGCAAAACCACATGTATCACTAGCATTTAGAATAAACCTACCGATGCCCTTTGATGCGCTTTTGTTGGTTTCGTTTGGCGGGCCCGAAAAACCGGAAGACGTCATTCCCTTCCTTGAAAATGTTCTTCGGGGGAAAAACGTTCCCCGCGAGCGAATGCTGGCCGTGGCCGAACATTACTATCACTTCGGCGGAAAAAGCCCGATCAATGAGCAAAATCGCCAGCTGATCGCGGCCCTACAAAAAGAGTTTGCCGGTCAGAAAATCAACCTTCCAATTTATTGGGGTAATCGCAACTGGCAGCCTCTTCTGGCCGATACATTGAGGGAAATGAAAAACGACGGTGTAAAGAACGCTCTCGCTTTCTTCACTTCGGCATTCAGTTCCTATTCCGGATGCCGTCAATATCGCGAGAACATTGCTGCCGCACAAGCTGAAGTGGGCGAAGGCGTGCCACAAATCAGCAAGCTACGCTCTTTCTATAATCATCCGGATTTTATTGGCGCCATGGCCGACCAGATTCAAAAGGCGTTGTGGGAACTGCCTGCCCATTTGCGAGAAGACGCGCAGGTGGCTTACACCGCGCACAGCATTCCGTTGAGTATGGCGCGAGGCTCGAAGTATGTGGAACAACTCGAAGAAGCTTGCCGATTAGTCTCCGAGCAATTAGGCCGTTCCGGCGATCACCTCGTCTATCAAAGCCGCAGCGGGCCGCCGACGCAACCCTGGCTCGAACCCGACGTCCTCGAATATCTTCGTCTTGCTCACGCTAACGGCACGCGCGCGGTCGTGCTCGCCCCTATCGGCTTTATTTCGGATCACATGGAAGTTCTTTACGATCTCGACACTGAAGCCAAGAATTTTTGCGAGCAGATTCAATTGCCCATGGCTCGGGCGGCTACTGTGGGCACTCATCCCCTTTTCGTTCGTATGATCTGCGAATTGGTCACCGAACGCCTGAATCCTGACCTTCCCCGCCGCGCATTGGGGAATCTGGGCCCAAACCATGAAATTTGCCCCGAAAACTGCTGCCTTTCGGGAGTCATGCGTCCGCCACTCACAAGTGCATCCTAAATTCTTGACGCGAAATTTTTTCGCTTTTTTGTGTTGAGTTCATCCGCTACGGCTTACGGGCCATTGGCCATAAAGCCTTGTCCAGCAAGGAATCTGGGCCTTTTCAACAGGTCCACTTTCGCCCGGTTTCGTGTAATCTAGACCGAATCCACTTCGCCATTTCTCGTTCTAAGCAAGAACTAGTGAGACCTATGCGGTGCGCGATTCGCCAAGCACAATGACTGTGTTTGCGGCAGCTCTTCCTCGGAAGGGTATTTCCGGGGTTCCGCATCCGGTAAACACATTCCCCCGCCGTAGCGCGCATACGGCTTATGAGAGGCTTGCGTGGCGAATTTTGGATCCCGCGGTAAGAATTTACTGGTACTTACATTTATCGCGATCTTGCACTTACCGGCAAACCTGCAAGCTTTACCTCAGGTTAAGAATCTCGTAACCACCAACCCGAGCAAACTCCAGTTCGGTAATGTTCAGGTGGGCAACTCCGGGAACCTGTATGAGACCATCACCAACGTCGGGCACGTCAATATCAACGCGTCTTCAGCAACGATATCCGGGGCTGGATTCACCTACAGCGGCTTGAGCTTTCCCCTTCTCCTTGCGCCCGGCCATAGTTATACGTTCACGGTGACATTTTCACCGTCGAATGCCGGCAGCGTGGCGGGAGCAATGACGATTTACGCAGACAAGGGAGAGCTGTCCGTTCCGGTTACCGCCACCGGCCTGGCGAACGGAATACTTTCTGTGTCGCCCTCTAGCTTGAGTTTTGGAACAGTGAATGTTGGGAGCAACGGCCAACTTGGTGCTTCGCTTCTGGCCACGGGCGAAACCGTCACAGTCACCGCGGCCACAGTCAGCAACGCGGAATTTTCCCTGACCGGACTAAGTTTTCCGCTGACCCTACAAGCCGGCCAGACCGCGCCTTTTACCGTCACATTCACTCCGCAGCAGAGCGGCGTGGCTTCCGGGACCCTGACCTTCACGAACTCTACAAACTCCCCCACAGTGGTATCTCTGACTGGAACTGGAAACAACCCTCCCCCTCCTCCCAGTGTGACGCTATCGTGGGATGGAAGTGGCTCGCCGGTGAACGGGTATAACGTCTTTCGCGGGACCGCGTCCGGCGGGCCGTATTCGCAGATCAATTCCAGTTTAGTGCCGACGACGTATTTCGACGACACCACGGTTTCCGCTGGAATGACCTACTATTACGTGACCACGGCCGTGAACTCCGCCGGACAGCAGAGCATTTACTCCAACCAGGTGACGGCCATCATTCCATAACGATTGTGAAAACCGTGAAAATAAAAATGCAGGATGGAATGATCCATCCTGCATTTTTCGCCAGCCGAAGTGTCTCAGGTCAGTTGCACATCACCATGTTTTGGGCTGTTCCCTGCATTCCAAACAAGGCATTCGCCACCATGGGTATACTCCAGAGGCGGCTGTGATGCTTGCGTAGATAGTAAGCGGCGAAGACCGAACCTACGCTTTTGCCCGCCGCAACCGCATAGGCCCGACCCGGCGTTGGATGTATGCCATAGAGATAGGTTGATTCACGCTCGATATTACAGACCCCAGTCTTGCCGGCGAGCCAGTTCTCCCGCGCCCAGGTCGTGGTGTAGGAATCCGAAAACGTCGTAGCTGTCGAGAGAAAACTCAACGCCAGAAACTTCTTATCCAGAACTTTGATGGGGGCGTCCGGCAGATCTTGCGGATAAGCAAGCGTCGAAGTCAGCAAGAGGCAAAGGATCAGAAATCGAAGCGCCTTCATGGCCTTCGAGTGTGCATCCTGAAAACCAGCTTAAGCCGGGAGGACTCAATAGGTTGGGAGAGTCAAGCCGGAGCGTGATGCAATTATTTGCATACTGAGAGAAAAATCTAGCGTAATGCCGGGTAGGACGATTCCACGGCGGGACTGACTTTAGTAACCGATGGTAACCAAGAAACTGTATATGCTGTTGAGACACGCGAACGCAAAAGCCACTCCGTCCAAATAATTAACCTGAAAGTAGTAGTTCGTACTGAGCATTACTTATTCGTTTTGAGCAGTTTATAAGCGTTGGAGCCATCGCTCGCTTACGCGCTTCGTTACCCCGGTTGTAGCCCTAAACTCGTCTGGCGTATGAATCTCCGGACTCTAGGAAGAGGGCGGGGCAACCGGAATAATCGAAGTCGAGGCGAGGAGGCAGTCCCCCATGTTCCGAAAGTTTGCCATAGCGCTGATGTTGCTGGAGGCCGGTTTGCTGACCGGTTGCGGGGGCGGAACGGGGATTGCCAACAATCAACCGGGCCCCGGCAACAGCAACGGCACAAACGCCGGCACATTAAGCGCCAATGCCTCGACCTTGACATTTGGCAGCGTTACGGTCGGCGACAATAAAACGACCCCTCTTACACTTACAAACACTTCGGCGTCCGACGATGTTTCCATTAGTGGAATTAGCGTATCGGGGACAGGATTCAGCCTGAGTTCCTCGCTAACCACTCCTTTCACTCTCGCCGCCGGAAAGAGCACCAACATTGGGGTTACGTTTTTGCCCACGCAGCCGAATAGCGATACGGGCACTCTTACCATCGCCAGTAACGCAAGCGATACGGGAAATTTAATCGTTGGACTCGCGGGCCAAGGACTTTCGCAGGGACAGATCGGCGCATCCCCTACCGACCTGGAATTGGGAAATGTGACGATTGGCACGACTGCCACGGGCAGTGTGGTTATTAGTAATTCCACAGGCGGTGGAAGCGTAACGCTGACTCAGATCAACGTTAGCGGCGCGGGCTTCAGCGTTACTACCTCACCGGCGCTTCCACTTTCTCTGGGGGCGGGCCAGGGCACAACCGTGGGGATTACGTTCGCAGCAGGCGAGGCGGGCGCCGCTACCGGCTCTCTTTCCGTGGTGAGCGATGCCAGCAATCCAGACTTGGTGGTCAACCTGGGTGCAACGGGCATAGTGCAGGGGCAATTGTCAGCTCAACCCTCATCGCTCAGTTTGCCGGCAGTAGGTATCGGGCAAACCTCGACTGGAACGTTATCCCTCAACAATTCTGAGAATCAGAGTGTAACCGTGTCACAGATTTCAATTTCCGGAACTGGGTTCGCCTTCACCACGGCGCCGACATTGCCGCTGGTGATCACGGCCGGGGGGACTTCGAACCTCGGAGTCAGCTTTACGCCGAACGCTGCCGGGACTTCCACTGGAAACATCACGGTCAACAGCGACGCGTTTGACTCGACTTTGAATATCGGGCTGTCAGGAGATGGCCTAGGAAGCAATGACCTTGGAGTGTCGCCACCGACTCTCGCGTTCGGATCTGTTCAAGTCAATACGAACAAGCAGCTCACGGGAACTTTGACGTCGGGCGGCACGAGTATTGTGGTGTCATCGGCGAATTGGACGGGAGCGGGATACTCGGTGAGCGGGATTTCGTTCCCCGTGACCGTCAACGCGGGGCAAAGCGTACCGTTTACGGTCACGTTTGCTCCGAGTTCAGCCGGAGCAGCTTCCGGAAGCGTCTCATTCGTGAGCAGTGCCACGAATTCGCCCACGGTGCAAACATTCACCGGGACTGGTACACTCCCGCCGAATGTGGCGCTGACCTGGACCGATGGGGGCCAAGTCGCCGGATACAACGTCTATCGGGGGACAACTTCGGGCGGGCCATACCCGAATAAATTGAACTCTTCACTGGTTCCGCAGACCAATTTCACGGATACGACTGTGCAGTCGGGTTCGACCTACTACTACGTCACGACCGCAGTGAACTCCGGCGGACAAGAAAGCGCGTACTCAGATCAGGCGAGCGCTTCGGTGCCATAGGGAGTGAGCCTAAGCGACTAATCCGGCGCTGAAGGGCTGCGGCGTCCAATGCCAAAGACTACCGATTTGGGGTGGGAGTCTTCAGCGTCTCTAATTCGAAGGTTTCCGCTGATTCGAAAGGAACGCCCTGGGCGTCCTTAGTGGAAATAACCGGTTCCGAAGTCAAATTCCATTCGACATTGACATGAGGGTCGTTCCACGCGAGCGTACGCTCGTGCTCCGGGTGATAAAAGTCTGTCGCTTTGTAGAGGACGTGTGCGCCATCGGAAAGCACGCGGAAGCCGTGGGCAAAGCCGGGCGGAATCCAGAGCATGCGCTTGTTTTCGCCGGAGAGTATGGCGCCATCCCATTGGCCGAAAGTCGGCGAGCTCCGACGAAGATCCACGGCGACGTCAAAGATTTCGCCCATCACGACGCGGATGAGCTTGCCCTGGGTATGACGGACCTGATAGTGGAGGCCCCGCAAGACGTTGAAACCGGAGTAGGAGTGATTATCCTGCACGAAACGTTCGCCAATACCGATTTCGGCCATTAAGTTTTCGTTGTAGCTTTCGACGAAGAAGCCGCGCTCGTCGCCAAACACTTTGGGTTCCAGTAGAAGCACTCCGGCTACTTTGGTTTCATGAACTTTCATATTCGCAAGCTGTTTACGCGCAGCGGGAACGCCTGTGGTGATGCTCATCAGAATACCTTCTCCTTCAACATTTGCAGCAGATAAGCGCCGTAGCGGTTCTTTTGCATGGGCCCGGCGATCGACTGCACTTGCTCGGCGGTGATGTAACCGTAGCGGTAGGCGATTTCTTCGGGGCACGCGACCATAAGCCCCTGGCGAGTTTCGATGGTTTGAATGAAAAGCGAGGCCTCGAGCATGGCTTCGTGCGTTCCGGTGTCAAGCCAGGCCATGCCGCGGCCCATGACGCGGACTTCGAGCTGGCCGCGCTTGAGATATTCCAGATTGACGTCGGTGATTTCGAGTTCGCCGCGCGCGGATGGCTTTAGGTTTTCGGCAATACTCACGACGTTATTATCGTAAAAGTAAAGGCCGGTGACCGCGTAGCGGGATTTCGGCGATTTGGGTTTTTCTTCAAGGCTTAAGGCTTTGCCGCTGGCATCGAATTCGACCACACCGTAGCGCTCAGGATCGTGCACGGGATAAGCGAAGACGCGCGCTCCAGAAGTTTGACGGCCAGCGTCTTCGACGCTCTTGGCAAAATCGTGGCCGTAAAAGATGTTGTCACCGAGAACCAGAGCGCAACAGGAGTTGCCGATGAACTTCCTGGCGACGAGAAATGCCTGAG
>JBEKTR010000071.1:0-14469 GCA_049515835.1 Terriglobales bacterium | reverse complement strand
AACGAGGGCATTGGCGGCAGGCGAGATGACGACCGGATTCGTGCTGCTGGCGATGGGCGTAAAGGAAAATGTCTGTGACGCCGTCCCCGTATTTCCGGTCGTATTGTTCTTGACCGTCACCTGCACCTCGTAAATCCCCTCCTGCAACGCTGGATATGCGGGCAAGGTGTTGCCATAACCGTAATCCCGCACCAGCGGGAGCGTTTGGCCCTGCACTCCGTAGTCAAACGCGTAAGTCAGTATTCCTTGGTCGGAATCACTCGCCGTAGCCGTCCAGGTCACAAGCGTGCCGAGCGCTTGCGGCGACGATAACGAAGCGGACAACTGTACAGTGGGTGTTGCGAAACTCCGGTCACACATAGCGATGATGATCGCGGTCGCAAGAACAAGCTGAAGAAATTTCTCGGTGATTTTCACTGATGCCTCCACAAAACGCAGTCTGTTGAAACGGATCACGTCCAAGCCGAGATCGGCGACGGAGACCGAGAGAAACGACCAGAGTAGATTAACAGGTAGATTCCGTCTAAACCCAAGCCCAGCAAGCTAGTGGGAGATTATATAACGGCTTGCAAAGACCATCTAGCCTTAGTTTCCGCGGGAAGGTGGGTGAGGAATGAGAAGGTTTCATCAGACTGAGCAACAAAGCAGCGAAGCAATTATGGACTTCTTCAACTCCCAATCGTTGCAGAAGTGAACACCCGAAGATTCTGTCCGAGATGCGAACTCATGCAGTGCTTGGAGGTCACATTTAGTTGGACGGAACTGAATCTGTATGGAACCTTCGCCGTATCGGAAAACGCCCCCGCAGTGGATCAGCTTGAGAATATTTCGGCGTTCCGGCCAATTTTCTTGGGCTTGGATCAGAATTCGTATCCCTCCGCAAAGTCAAGTCAACTCTTGCTTTAGTTGATCTGCAAGCCTGATGCAAAGCGCAATGATCGTTAGCGTCGGATTGGAGTGTCCGCTAGTGGGGAAGACCGCACTACTTCCGATGTACAAGTTGGCAATGCCATGAACTTGGCAACAGGAATTGACCACTCCCAGCCGTGGCGAGTCATTCATTCGCGTTGTTCCCATATGGTGATATTGGTCGGTCACGTGTTCCGTCCATTGTGGGGAATCGTCAAGAACCCATTTCTCCAACCTAATTTCTCCGATGCCCACTCGCTGAAATTCCTCGCGGAGCATTCTCGCGTATGACCGAAGGGTGGAATTCGTTCGCTCCGTAAGAACCCATCGAACATCGGAACGACGAATTCCGAGTGCATCCGTTTTGTCCGACAGCATCACGCGACTTGCAGGATTGGGTTCCTGCTCTGAGGTTAAGCCAATCTGCAACCGTGCGCCGGGTGGTATGAAGCTCCTGCCGTGAACAAGAAAATGCCAGCCGGCCAAGATCAGCTCCTCGGGGTGTAGCATTGCACTAAGCAGTTTTCGTCCAACCGTTGGGTCAAGTCTCCTTCGCCGCAGCGCATCGTAGAACACTTTTGCATCTTGAAGCCTTGAGTTATCCGCGACCACGGTCGTACCCATTGAAACATTAAGTGTCCGGTTCTCCCTCTGCCATTTGGGAGCTGCCGTACAGCGGACCGAGTACTTTAAGCCATTCTTATGAAAAACATTCAACCATTGTTGCGCGGCTGCCAGGTCACTCCCGTCGAGCCATCCAATCGTAGCGCTGGGATGATCCTGAAAGAAACGCCCGACGAGATCGTGCTCATTTCCTATACCGCGTGTTTGTTGTTGATCGTTGGACAATAACAAGCGAGCGGTTTCGATGCCACCAACGCATAGGACGAATATTCGAGCATGCACCAATGCGGTCTGGCCTCCTAAAGACCGCACTAAGATTCTCTTGACGCGATTCAATTCCTTTTCCAGTAGGATACTCGTCACGTTGGCGTGAAGCAGAAGGGTACAATTGTCCCGATTGGCAAGATCAGCAAGGTAACGTTCTCGCACGCTGGGGTGGGGACTCCATTTCGAGAAGTGATACCGGACCCGTTCCGAATTGAAAGCTGGCGGCTGGGCCTTCAGGTACGCGAAGAGATCGCTGTCAAAGTTTCTCTCGTCCACTCGGAGAAACCGGGAGGCGCGGGTGTAATAGGGGCGAAGTTCATCGATCGAAATAGGCCACCCGCTATACGGAATCCAGTCACGTTGCTCAAGATCGAGCGACATCAAGGGCAGCGCCTGTCCGCCCCATTGGGTGGTCGACCCGCCGCAAATGCGGAAGCGCCCTTTTGTTGACCCTGGATGTGGCAAACCACTGAGGTCTACATCGTATAGGGCTTGCGTTGGCGGTTCTGTCTCCATTCCTCCACTTTCCACGATGAGTGTTTTGAAAGGCGTATGCAGCACCTCCGAAGCAATTGCTAAGCCGGCTGCCCCGCTTCCCACCACACATAGATCGCATGAAAATTCAGGAGTCTCAGTTAAGGTGTTGAGATCAACGATCACGATGCGAGCCGCGTCGCAGGCGGGATGATTGTGTCCACGAATTCGAGAAAAACTGCCAATTGCTGTTCGGAATATTGAGTTGACTCCGCGTCGGTTGCATTTGCAGTAATTCGTGCTGGGTTCGCGCTTGAAAACAAGACGACGCCATCGCAATTGCTGCGTAGCGCGAACTCCAAGAGCAGAGAACCTATCACTTGGGCATCGTCAAGTGGGAGATCTGCGCGCAAGGAGTATTGCCGCGTAAGCGCTGGTTGCGCAACGGCCGCTGCACGCAACGATTCATAAGGCTTAAAAATGCTGTGGGTGATCAAGGCGCGATATTCGGGCCTAACCAGTGTCTGAAGATTCCTGCTCGACGCGTTATCGTCGAATTGGAGTATTTTGTAGCCCGGTGAGAGGTGGCGAGCTTCTTTACTGAGTTTCTTAAAATCAGAAGCCATCCCAAAGCATCGAATTTTACCCAGGCTAACCTGCTGCTGCAAAGTTTCGATGAGTCCGTTATTTGCGGCGTCTAGCAGTGTCGCTTCGTGTAGCAGGAGCATATCAATGCAATCGGTGCCCAGCTCCCGCAAACTGGTTTCTAAGCTTTGTACAGCATCTTGGGCAGTAAAAATCCCGGATTGTCCCCGTTGCGAGACGCGTTTCTGGGCCATGCGAACCAAGCTTGGAAAAGGCCGAAGAATCTTCTTGGCCAAATCTATTACCCGCCGATTGCCGGTCAGTCCAGCAGGGGGCTGGATCCCAAACTTGGTCGCCACCGTGACCCGACCCTTCTTGCCGCGCAAGAATTGTCCCAAGATTCCTTCAGCGCGTCCGAAGCCGTAGGCCCGTGCCACGTCAAAATGTGTAATCCCAAGCGCGAAGGCGTGATCCAGAATCCGAATCGCTTCGCGCCGTTGTCTATGGGTCGTGAGTTTGACACACCCGAATCCCAGGTGTGATGCGACGATGCCGGTTTGTCCGACGTTGTGTCTTCGCATTCTAAGGATCGGAAAATTTATTTAGCTCAATCGTACCGACCTCGGATCTAGTGATCCCTAGTGACCCTGTGATATACATGCACATACTGCGGAGATCGATGTGGCGCTTGTTTCGTCCTCCCCTTATTATTGTGCCACCTCAGTGGCGGGTGTGTGGGAACCTCGCTACTCGATGGTAGACGCCTGGCGCGGCTTGGCATCTCTGGGAGTTGTATTTGATCATCTCGGCCTCAACCCGGGATTTAACCTAGGGCATGCCTGTGTCATGGTTTTCTTTGTAATTTCTGGCTATTGCATCGCCGCCGCAACCGACTCAAGCACTCATAAACATCTTAGACTGTCAGAATACATGTGGAGGCGGTTCCGACGAATCTATCCGCCGTATTTTTTCGCGTTGTGTCTGTTTAGTGCGACGCGATTTGTGAAAATGCGGGCAGGAATGGGAAACCAACTTTCGAGCTCCCTCGTTGCATGGATTCAGAATCTCACCCTGACACAGTGGCTTTCACTGGTTTTTCATCCCGCTTCCTATCCCCATCAAAACACGACCCTCTTTGTCGCTGGATTTTGGTCTTTAAACTACGAAGAGCAGTTTTACGTTGTAATGGGGTTGATCATGTTCGCAGCTGTTTTCCTCAAAAAGGAAATGTTGGGCGGAATTTTATTGCTGATGATTCCCGCATTTGTTTGGAATATCTATTATCCTTCTCGTTCCTATGGATTCTTTCTGGAAGATTGGGTTGCGTTTGCCTTGGGTGCGCTCGTTTTTTATCGCCTCTGCCGCATAGCCGATTCTTTTACCCGGGCCGCGATTGATCTCGGTTTGCTCCTACTCTTGCTTTTCTCGCTGTACCGAAACGCTACACTTCATTTCGGGCAGCGTTCTGTTTACTTTGAATGGATCTGTGCGAGCGCGTTCGCGCTCGCATTAGTTTATCTGCGCCACTTCGACGGGAAGTTTAAGTCAAGCTTCTTGAGTACGATCCTGGGGGGCTTTGGGCTCATTTCGTATAGCTTGTACCTAACTCACCAGAGCAACCTTCACTCTTCCGAGGCGATCGCTACCCGACTTATTCATTGGGGACTGCCGCCATTTAGTGAATTCTTTATTCGAGTTGGCGCAATGTGTACTATAGCCACGATCTTTTGGTATTTCTGCGAGCGTCCTTTTCTAAACAAGCCTCTGCGAAATGACCCGCAGTGATGAAGTTATTGCGGGTCACGTACAGAGATCAAAAGCGTTTCTCTCCGAATTAGGCTTGATGGCAAAGCGGAAATGATTCTCTCCGATACTAGTAGGCGTAGAGAAAGAAAACTTTCATCATGGAGCGTCTAACGCCCTGCGAACTTGGGTTAGAAGTGCTTGTTTTGTGAACGGCTTCTGCACCAGGGCCGATGTGGACTCAGTTACCCCGTGGTTAGCAATGAGCTGGCCTGTATAGCCTGACATAAAAAGAACTCTTACGTCTTGGCGTAGTTCTTTTGCCTCCAAAGCCAGTTCGCTCCCGCTCATGCCGGACATGATCACGTCGGTCAGCACCAGATGGATGGTATTCGATTGCCTCAAAATTGCAAGCGCCGCTTCGCCGCCTTCGGCCACCAGTACCTTATAGCCACCGCTCCGCAACAGGTCAGCAGTCAATTCGCGGAGAGCTTCTTCGTCTTCGACTAAGAGTATCGTCTCCGACCCAGACGCGACATGGGTGTCGCTCTTTGGTTCAATCAATGAAATGGCAGATTCGTTCACGCGCGGAAAGTACATTTTGAAACTTGTGCCCTTGCCGACTTCGCTATACACCCAGATGCTGCCGCCGCTCTGCTGCACGACGCCATAGACCATGGACAAGCCCAAGCCAGTGCCTTCTCCTACAGGCTTGGTAGTGAAGAAGGGCTCGAAAATCCTTGACAAGGTCTCCTTGTCGATTCCCGCACCGGTATCAGAGACAGCAAGCATCACATAAGACCCGGGCTTGACCGGCATATGTTCCCTCGCATAGTCGTCGTCAAAATCGATATTGTCGGTTTCTATGACGATTTGCCCTCCGCGCGGCATGGCATCGCGAGCGTTCACCACAAGGTTCAGCAGCACTTGCTCAACTTGTCCTAAGTCGAGCTTTACATTGCCGAGAGGTTCACCGGGCACAAAATTCAATGAAATATCTTCGCGGACTACGCGCAGCAACATTTTACTGACATTATTGACCACTGCGTTAAGGTTAAGCACGCTGGGCTGTAGAACTTGTTGGCGGCTGAACGCCAAAAGTTGGCTCGTCAATCCAGTAGCGCGCAACGCAGCTTTCCTGATCTGTTCGATGTGCTTAAATACGAGGCTGTCGTCTGGCAGTTGCTCGCGCGAGAGGTCGCTGTAGCCGATGATGACGCCAAGAATGTTATTAAAGTCGTGCGCCACGCCGCCGGCTAATCTTCCTACTGCTTCCATTTTTTGCGCTTGGCGGAACTGCTCTTCGAGCCGTCTCGTGTCCGTAATATCGCTTGTAATCGCGATTACACACTCGGCCCCATCCAGCTTAATAATTTCGGCCGAAATGAGTACCATCCTGCTCCCGCCGCCCCGAGTCACGAATTGAGTTTCAAACGAGTGCAGATGGCCTTCGACGTTGAGTTGCTCGATCATCTGCTTGCGGTCGTTCGCGTCGGCCCAAATATTCAGGTCGAGCGCTGTGCGCCCGATGACTTGTTCTCGCTCATATCCCATGATGTTCGAAAACGCTTCATTGACGTCAATGTATCGACCGTCTGTGACCGTGCTGATGGTAATGGGCAGCGGTGTCGATCGAAATGTCTTTGAAAATTTCTCTTCGGAGTGTCGGAGATCTTCCTCCGCTTTCAGTTGGTCGGTGATGTCATGCGCGACCACGAGTTGAGCATCTCTTCGTTGAAATGCCAGTTCATGGCTCGTGATTTCTACATCGATTACGGACCCATTCTTTTTGCGATGCTTCCATACTTCGGGTGTTTGTAATCCTTTCACTAGTTGAGTCATATGTTGGAGGATGCGCGACCTTTCCTCCGGCGGTCGAATATCGAGGATCGTCATCGTGCGAAATTCGTCTCGCGAATAACCGTAATGTTGAACCGCCGCCTCGTTGACTTCCAGAAATGCGAATGTATTGCGATCGAAGACCCACATCGGAAGCGGACTGCTGTCAAATAAAAGGCGGTACTGTTTCTCCGATTCAGTCAACGCGTTTTGAACATGGACCCGCTCCGATATATCCACTGCCGAGCCGACGACATTCACAATCCTTCCGTCTGCGTCCCGAAGTGGGCCATAAATGACATCAATATAGACGTGCTGTTCTCCGGCGGCACGGATGGCTTCGTCGTAACGGACAGTCTCGCCATGCGCCGCCCGGTCAATTGCTGCTCGTACTCTGGCTTGAGCTTCCGGTGAATGAGAATACCAATATGTTTCAGCCACCGATTTGCCAATAACGTCTTCTCGTTGTAATCCTGCTACTTCGAGCGGCGCCCGATTCACATCTAGAATCACGCCTTCTGTAGAAATCAGCCCTACAAAGGCAAAAATGTTATCCAGAATGTCTCTTGTTCTCTGGTGACTCCGGCGTAAGGCGATGTCTGTTTGTTTGCGCTCAGATATATTGCGAGCGATCGACGAAGCGCCAATAATTTCTCCGGTTAGGTTCCTCACCGGTGAGATTGTCAGTGAAACATCGAGAAGCTCGCTGCCTTTGGTCAGTCTTACAGTCTCGTAGTGCTCGACCCGCTCCCCTTGTGCTATGCGCGCGATGAGTGAGGTCATCTCGTCAACTCTATGGGGAGCAGCCAGGACCGACGCCGGCTTGCCAACGATCTCGTCGGCAGTGTAGCCATACATGCGCTCTGCGCCCTTGTTCCACGTCGTTACGATCCCATCGAGCGATACGGTCAAAATTGCGTCATAGGAGAATTCGACGATGGATGCAATTTTAACCAGCTGCTTTTCAATGCGGATTCTCTCGCTGATCTCGGCTTGTAGAGCAATGTTGACAGCATCCAATTCCATCGTCCGGTCGCGAACTCGGCGCTCCAAGTCTGCTCTTGCTTTACTTAGTTCTGCCTGTGCGTCCTGCCGTTCGTGTCGCGCTGATTCGACGGCCGGACGATGTTCTTCTGAGGCATAGGCGCTCCGCATCACCGCAACAATTCGAGGAGCCTCTGCCAAAAGCATGCCTGAAGCGAAGAGCGAAACGATCGCGCTGAAAATCTTGAGACTTGCGGAAAGGACATACACGGGTATCCAGACCGTAATTGCCTCGACCAAATTTGTCAGGCCACAAATTACGACCAACAATGCAAAGGTAAGAGGCACCCAGCGAAGGTGAATATCCCGTTCCTTCTGGGCCACATACAAAAGCGTCCCCGATATGCCCAGGAAAGAAATGCCGATGATTGCATTGCCAATAAAGTGGATCCACGTCAGGGCAGGACTGCCGAGATAACTGAATCTTTGCGGCAAATAATTGATGGAGAAAACGGTCCAGAATAGTCCTGGCCAAGCTACAAAAATTCCACTTGCGACCGCCGCGAGAATAATGAGTGCGTAAGCCGGTTTACGTTTGGGACGTGTTTCAGATTCGTGGAAATCTGGCCCCAAACGCGCGGACGCCATTCTTAAATCCTCCAAATATTCGTGCAGGAGGCAAATTGAGCTTTAATTCGGCAGCCGAAGGTGGCTCGACTTGCGGAACGTACCTCCCCGACAAATCACATTTAGCTCATTGTTTAGCTGTATAGCAATAAGGGAAAACCTGACACTTGCATCCATAAAATCTTGTAGAACCCAATTAGGCATCAGCTATTTGTGCTAGCTTGATCCGTGACGCATGGATTTGCGTAAATCTGCATTGCTAACTTCCTTTTCTTCGAGTTGCTTTTTTGGCGCGTCATCCGATTTTATCTTCGACAGGAAATGGTAGATGGTGCCCCTACCGATGCCTAGGATTTCAGCGGCTCGTGCTTTGTTCCCCGCGACGTGTTCAAGAACCTTGAGAACATGGCGGCGCTGCACTTCTTCCAGAGAAATCAAATCAGTCTGCTCAAAGGGCTGTAGCTGAGCTTCCTGTAAATCAATGGGCAGATCATGAACGTCGAGCACCGAGCTGTCCGCTAACATGCAAGCGCTTCCGATGACATTTTCCAGTTGACGAACATTCCCAGGCCAAGCGTACACCGACATGCGCATCTGAGCCCTACGAGTGAAGCCCGTGATCTGTTTTCCGTAGGTTGCGGCATATTGCTCCACAAAAAACCTTTGCAGTAATGGGAGGTCTTCCCGCCGATCCACAAGCCGCGGCAAACTGATTTCCATCATTGCGAGCCGGTAATAGAGATCCTCTCGAAAACGGCCCTCCCGCACCATACCCTTCAAGTCTCGATTGGTGGCCGCGACAACTCTCACGTCAATGTCGTGCGCTAGCGGTGAGCCTACACGCTGGATCTGGCGGTTCTGCAGGACTCGCAACAATTTCGCCTGCCCTGCCAAGGGTAGCTCGCCAATCTCATCAAGAAAAACCGAGCCTCCGTTCGCCAGCTCAAAAAGACCTTTCTTGTCTTGATTGGCTCCGGTAAATGCTCCTTTTACATAGCCGAAAAGTTCACTCTCAGCGAGTGTCTCGACGAGTGCCGCGCAATTGCAAACTACGAAGGGACCGTTTGCAACCGGGCTTAGACGATGGAGCGAGCGGGCGACAAGCTCTTTGCCCGTGCCAGTCGCACCGGTTACGAGTACTGTTCGGAAGTGAGGAGAAACCCTCCGTATTTTGGCGAACACTTCGAGCATCAGAGGACTACGCCCGACAATCCCTTCGAACTGATAAGCCCCTACAAGCTGATTGTCCAGTTTGAGCGTGTTGTGGCGCGTTTGGGCATCCGCCAGCAAACCCTTAAGGCGATTCCGCAGCTTTTCCAGATCCAGGGGTTTTGTTAGGTAATCCGCCGCGCCTTTCTGAATAGCTTCGACAGCGGATTCAGCGGAATAGTGTGCCGTCATCAAAATGACGTCCACGCCAGGGTCGGCAGCGATGATGCGCTCCAGCACCTCCATGCCGTCCATTTCGGGCATGACGAGATCCAGCAGAACAATGCGAGGGTGAAGAGATGCGAACTTCTCAAGGCCGGCGTAGGGACCTAGCGCCTGAGTAATCTCCACACCTTCTTGCCTGAGTGCGTCGCTGATGAGCTCTAGATTTTGCGCATCATCATCGATGACTAATAGCTTGAGCCGGGATTCATTGGCCATGTCTTTCACCACGACTTCACAGCTTTTCGACTGCTTAGATCTTCATGCGACCTCAGGTCATTCTTTCCCGTTAGGATACGCCGCGATAGCCCAAAATGGTACGTGTGCCGCGTAAATCCGTCACCTTATAGGTGCCGATAGTAATGCGCCGCCTTCTCGGTGTCCCAAAATGGAACAGCAATCTGCATGCCATGCTTTAGAGGAGTATGTCTAAGACAAATAATCATTTGATTGGTTGGACTTGCAATACACGAGGTATAGCTGAGGACTATCCGTTCGGATTAATCACTATCCACGTAGATAGAGATCGGCACCCCCGCCGGCCGCGCTGTTGTGCCAATCAGGTTGTACGAATCCGGAACAGTGCGTTCTGAAATCGCACACTATGGACTGACTCCACATTCGGGTGCGCGCCGTAAGCTACTGATAATTCTAGGAAAGAGATCGTTCTTGAGGTTGGTACGACTCGTGCAATGTAAGTAGCGTGACACAGATGCTGACAGGATCAAAAATCTTCAAACAGCAGAAGCCGGCACTATTCACTGGGGCTGAGCAGGTGGGACTGAGCAGCCTCAACGCCGCGTTGAAGCTAGTTGCAAACGATCATGTTCTGAGTCACACCTTGCAAGCTGAAGATGGAGTTCGTGACCATCGGCAGGCTCCAGAGCTTGCTGTGGTGCTTGCGCAAGTAGTAGGACGCAAGTATGGAAACCGACGATTTGGCTGCGGCCACAGCATAGACGCGGCCGACAGTCGGGTGCGTGCCATACAAGTAGGCGGACTCAACTTCCTCGTTGCAGACGCCGGTCTTTCCCGCCAGCCAATTCTCTCGAGCAAATAGCGTTGTATAAGAATCAGCAAAAGTGCTGCCGGTTGAGATAATCGCCAGTGTCAGAAATTTTGCATCGACCGTTTTGACAGGCTCGGCTTGATGTACTGGTACCGGGATCGCAGATTCCACCATCATACTGCTGCTTATTGACAATGCACTTGGAGCATCCGGCAGCTCCTTCGCCACGGAAACGCTAGCCAACCCCATCACAACGAATAAGAATAAGAAATTTGATTTCATTTTTTTCTCCTCGGCGGCTATTGCTTCCGTCCGCGATGAGAGAAGCTTACGTGGGTACACGTACCGTTGCCAATTGCGAGAAGGTAATGGTAAGTAATAGCCGATAGTAACCAACGCTTCGTGCCACTCGCCTAGACCAGTCCCACCTCGAATTGCTGGAATATCAAAGGAAATTTCACCTTCAGATTCAAACGTCCCGTCGTGGCAGGGCCGTTAAACAGTGCGTCACATGCCTCATCGGCAACTCTGGAGCATGTCTTGAAACCGGACAAGTGTATGAATTACGAGCAACACACGAAAGGTTTTTTAACCGACTTGTTCGCGTATGTCGTTCAAATTAGAAGGCCTTAATGTTTGGCATCCTGGGTGCCATAGATATAGCGAACGCCAATCAGTCTGCAGCCCTCCCCCCAACTTTTCAAATGAGGAACATCATGCCTATACTGCGAAATTCTGACGGACTTATGACGTGCACGAAAAATGCAATCGTTTGTTTGTTCGCTTTGATATCGATCGGGCTCTTAGCGAAGCCGTCTTATGGAGTCAGCAACAATGCCACCACGCTGACGATTTCGCCAAATAGTTCCGTCACAGCCGGGACCATGGTGACACTCACCGCGTCGCCTCTGCACAACGATCTGCCGATATCCGCGGGGTCGATAACCTTTTGCAACACGCTTGCGCCGTGCCCTGGAGCTGGCGTTCTCGCCGTCGTCCAGGTGACCAGCACCGGTACAGCGACATTGAAATTCGTGCCGGGCGCCGGCAACTATAATATCCAGGCGCAATTTATCGGCGCCGGCGGAGAGTGGGGCAGTTCCTCCGACCCACAGACTTTGAACGTTGCCGGCAATTCGTCGTACCAATCGACAACTTCGATCTCGAACAGCGGCAGTGCAGGGGCGTACACCCTGACAGCGACCGTGACCGCGTTTGGACGAGTCTTGCCGGCGGGAAGTGTACCGTTTGTTGACACGAGCAACGCCAACTATGTTTTGGGTACGGCGTCGCTGGATCCGTCTACTGCCAATTTCTCATTTACTTCCGCGGTGGGTGCCGGGCACGCGAGTGCAGCGCCATATTTTGCTGCGGCGGGTGATTTTAATGGCGATGGCATTCCAGACCTGGCAGTCGCGACCACTTCAAATCTCAATATTTTTCTTGGCACCGGCAATGGGAGTTTCCAGTCGCCTTCGACGGTCGGGGCGGGAAATTTGCCCCAGGGCCTTGCGGTCGGAGATTTCAACGCCGACGGAAACCTCGATGTCGCCATCGCGAATTACGTTAGCGGCACCGTCAGCGTGGTACTCGGCAATGGTGACGGAACGTTCCAACCGCAAGTGGCTTATACATCGGGTAACAACGCTGAATCTGTAGAAGTGGGGGATGTGAATTGGGACGGCATTCAGGACCTGGTCGTCGCTAACTTCGGCACTAGCAATGTAAGCGTGTTGTTGGGGAATGGCGATGGCACTTTCCAAGCGGCCGTAACTTATGCCACTGGCAATGGCCCAAGCAAGATTGCAATTGGTGACTTCAACGGAGATGGCTTCCCGGACATCGCCACTGCCAACGCCAACGACAACAATGTGACCGTACTTCTCAACAATGGCGATGGAACCTTTGGCGCCCCTCAAGCCTACGCGACGGGATTGGCATCGCGTTCAGTCGAAACGGGAGACCTTAACGGCGACGGCTTTCTGGACCTGGTCATCGGCAACCTCAACTCCAATACGCTTAGCGTATTGCTCGGCAACGGTGATGGTACGTTCCAGAACCAGGTTTCCTACGCTACAGGCACAAGCCCATTACAGATGGTCCTGGCAGATTTCAACGGCGACAATCAGCTCGACGTCGCCATCGCCAATATCAACAGCAATACCGTGAGCTTGCTGTTGGGTAAAGGAGACGGAACTTTTCAATCACAAGTCGCCTATCCAGTTGGCAACGCGCCGTTAGCTGTTGCCGCCGCGGATTTCAATGGAGACGGCCTCATCGATCTGGCAACTCCAAATTTTGAGGGAACTGGCACAGGCTCAGTCAGCATATTGCTGGGCCAACAGAGCGTCACGGCGACTGCAACAAACGTAAATGCTCCGGGCTCGGGCGCGCACAGTGTCGTCGCCAGCTATTCAGCAGACGCCAGCCACGCGGCAAGTCAGTCGAGCGCAATCGTGCTCACCGGCGGCCCGGCGATAGCGACAACAACCGCTGTGTCTTCTTCGGTGAACCCGGTGCAGCTCGGGCAGACCGTGCAATTCACGGCGACTGTTACGCCCGCGCCTGCCGGCAATTCATTTGGCTCAATCAAGTTCTACAGCGCGACTACGTTGCTAGGAAGTGGAACGGTAAACTCGTCCGGCGTAGCAACATTTTCAACCAGCAATCTCGTGGCAGGCGCAGACTCCATCACCGCGGTTTACGGGGGCAACACGATGTTTGCAGGTTCGACTTCAGCCCCGTTGATTCAAACGGTGACGAAGGCTGCTTTGACAACGACCGGTACCATCCTGACTACATCGGCCACACAAGCCACTATTGGACAACCAGTCGTACTGACCGCGACGGTAAGCCCTGTGCCGAGCGGCTCACCTAGCGGCACGATCAACTTTTACGACGGAACGACGTTGCTTGCTACGGCCAGCCCGAACGGCTCCGGGATAGCAACGTTGACCACAACCAGCCTGCCGGTCGGCAACAACAACATCACGGCAGTTTACTCGGGCAACTCCGGGTTTGCAGCCTCGACCTCAACAGCAGTTTCAGTCACAGTATCGAGCAACGCAAGCTTTACCGTCGCAGCGCCGCAAACACCTTTTACGCTGACCTCGGCTGGTTCGGTCAACGTGACTGTTACGGTTTCGCCTGTCGGCGGTTCATACAACAGAGCTGTCACGCTCTCAAGCTCTTCACTTCCGGCCGGTCTAACTGCGACGTGGAGTGCACCGACGGTCACTCCAGGCTCGAAGTCCGTGACTTCGGTGATGACGATCCATGCGGCCACGCAAAGCTCTGGCGTGCCGCAGAATAACCGGCCTGGAATTCCTTTGACCGCAACCGGCATGGCGATGGGCATGTGTCTCTTTGCCGGCGGCAAGCGCAAGCACCTTGCACAAATACTCCAGATGCTGGTCGTCGGCGCGGTGCTGGCGAGCGGCATGATGCTGACGGGTTGCGCTGGCGGTCTGGGCGTTGCCTCTACGCAAACGCAGAGCCAGAACTACACCGTAACGATTAAAGGAACGAGCGGTTCGGCGCAATCTTCAACCACCATCAACCTGTCGGTGCAATAAGAACTTAATGAAGGCAAACCGAAATCTCGGAACGAGGCCATGAATATGAGCGACAAGATAAGCAATAGCGTTCTGCTGGTAGAAGACTCCCCGATCTATGAGCGCATTATCACTGGGCACCTGCGCAACTGGGGATTCGAGGTCACCCTGGCGCAAGACGGAGAGGAGGCTTGGGAAATACTGCAACAACCCAACAGCCCCCGGCTCGTGGTCATGGACTGGGTTATGCCCAAGATGGATGGCGTCGAACTCTGCCGCCGTTTGCGCAAACTGCCATCCGCCTTCCCATACACCTATACATTGTTGCTTACGGGGAAGGACAGTAGAGCCGATTTATTGAAAGCCATGGAAGCCGGCGTGGACGACTATCTGTCCAAGCCTTTCGATGACCTCGAACTGAAG
>JBEKTR010000070.1:0-14553 GCA_049515835.1 Terriglobales bacterium | reverse complement strand
GGTAAATTAACCCATCATCCGATACAGGCATGGTCTCGTTCTTCATTTTATTTCGTCTTTTGTTCGCCTCTTTGCTCCCAGGTTATTCTATATATATGGACTGACAATTCAATAGCAAGCGAGGCTACAGCGGCATGTTCCCGTGCTTCTTCGGCGGGTTCTTATCGCGTTTGGTCTCGAGCATTTCGAGGGCTTGAATCAGCTTCTTGCGGGTGTCGCGGGGACGGATGACGGCGTCCACGTAACCGCGTTCGGCGGCGACGTAGGGATTGGCAAAGCGGTCGCGGAATTCTTCGATCTTTTTGTTTCGAACCGCTAAGCGCCGCTGCTCGTAGTTAATTTTATTTTGCCCGCTCGCTGGGCGTTCTTGCTCTCCGCCGCCCCTGTTTTGCGCGTCCGCTGAACCACTATTTCCGGCAGCTTCCAGTTCGCGTTTGTAGACAATATCCACCGCGCCTTCCGGGCCCATCACGGCGATTTCGGCGGTTGGCCAGGCATAGTTCACGTCGGTGCGAATGTGCTTCGACGCCATGACGCAATACGCTCCGCCATAAGCTTTGCGGGTGATGACGGTAACTTTGGGCACGGTGGCTTCGGCGAAAGCGAAGAGCAGCTTGGCGCCGTGCTTGATGATGCCGCCGTATTCCTGGGCGGTGCCGGGGAGAAATCCGGGAACGTCTTCAAAAGTGACCAGCGGAATATTAAAGCAATCGCAGAAGCGCACGAAGCGCGCGCCTTTGACCGAGGCATTAATGTCGAGCGTGCCGGCAAGAAATGCGGGCTGATTGGCGACGATACCGACCGGCTTGCCATTGAGCCGCGCGAATCCGACGACGATGTTCTTGGCGTAGTGCTCGTGGACTTCGAAGAAGTAGCCGTCATCCACGACGGAGCGGATGATGTCTTTAATGTCATAAGGCTGATTGGATTGGTCGGGAATGACGCGATCGAGCGATTCGTCGGCGCGGTCGATGGGATCGGTACAGGCTTTGCGTGGAGGGTCGTCCAGATTGTTGGAAGGAATAAAGCTCAGCAATTCGCGGACCATGGAAAGACACTCGGCATCGTCATGCGCCATGAAGTGCGCCACGCCGGAAGTCTCGTTATGCGTCTCCGCGCCGCCGAGTTCGTCTTTTGTTACTTCTTCGTGTGTGACCGTCTTAATGACGTCGGGGCCGGTGATGAACATGTAAGAAGTCTTGTCCACCATGAGGATGAAATCGGTAATGGCGGGCGAATACACCGCACCGCCGGCGCAAGGGCCCATGATGGCGGAAATTTGCGGCACCACGCCGCTGTAAATCGTGTTGCGGAGAAAAATGTCGGCGTAGCCGGCCAGTGACATCACGCCTTCTTGTATGCGGGCTCCGCCAGAGTCGTTGAGGCCGATGAGAGGCGCGCCCATCTTGGCAGCCATGTCCATGATTTTGACGATTTTGGCGGCATTGGCCTCAGACAAAGACCCGCCGAAGACAGTGAAGTCTTGCGCAAAGACGAAAACCAGGCGCCCTTCAATGCGGCCGTAACCGGTGATGAATCCGTCGCCGTAAAACTTTTGTTCGGCCATGCCGAAATCGTTGGAACGGTGAGTGACAAACTTGTCGGTTTCTTCGAAGGTGCCGTCGTCGAGCAGAAATTCGATGCGCTCGCGGGCCGACATCTTGCCTTCCTTGTGCTGACGTTCCCGGCGTTGCGCGCCTCCGCCTTCTTCGGCGAGGCGGTCGCGCTTTTTGAGTTCTTCCAGTTTTTGTTCGAGGTTCATCGCAGGAGAATTATACGGGGATGACAGGAGCATTACCGCCGAGGGCGTAGACTTCGCGGAGAAAAACATTCAACCACAGAAGGCACAGAGGCACGCGTGATAGGGCAAGAGCGGCGCACGCTCAGGATGACAAAAGTAAAGGGTTATTCCATGCTGGAGCCGATGGGAGTGTAGCGATACTTTTTGCCGTCCCAGAAGGTCGCGGAGGTCATGGCGTCAGGGCCATTCTCAACGGCGTAAACCGCCGGGACGTCTTTCTTCTTGACGCGCATTTTCTTCACGCTGAGTTCCCGGTAGGGCAGATTGATGATGAGGAACTTGGCCATGGGTTTGTCGGCATGCCAGGCTTCTGCGCCGGTGCCGTGAATAATCAGCAACACGTAGCCTTTGCGGTCGGGATCTTCGGAGGCATAGGTCGAAGTGATCTTGGTATTGCCGTATCCAAAGAAAGTGTCGTAAGGATCCAGGATAGTAAAGTCGTTTTCGCCAGCGTCACGCATGGGGTTGGTGCAGTGAGCAGGAATGACGATGTCGTCGATGCCGTCGCCGTTCATATCGGCGACCATGGAGTTGAGTCCTGGCACAACGCTGCAACTCCCGCCAAATTGTTTTTGCACGAAGGCGTTGTCAATGGCTGAAGGGGGCGCTTGCGCGAATGAAAACGTTGCACAGGCGAACAATGCGAAGGTGAAAATGCTGAGACGCACGTCTAATGGGGATCGCATGATTCAAATCTAGTCCGATTGACGGAAGAAAATACAGCAATAGGGGAGGTTCTTGGGAACTAAAGTAATCAGTAATTTCTTAGGAGAAATGCTCCCACCCCTGAGGCTGTAATTCTTTTCCCTTCCCTCGGGAACGAATCAACATTCTTCGGTTTTTCGTGACGCGGCCAATTTCGGTGATTTGCACTCCTTTGATTGTTGAGGGCAGTTTCCTTTTGGATGGCGCGGTGAAAATTAATTCGTAGTCTTCGCCGCCATGCAACGCCAACTTGAGATCGACCGGCGATTTTCCAGGCATTGTCATTGCGCGAGGAAGTAAATCCTTTTCAATTTCGGCTCCGACTCCACTTTCTTCGCAGATGTGCGAAAGGTCCATGGAAAGGCCGTCGCTCGAATCGATCATCGCAGTCGCTAAGGAATGTTCGCGGAGAAACTTGCCGACCGCAATCCGGGGCTCGGGAAAAAAATGGCGAGGAAAATTGCGCGGAGATAACTTTCTTCCGGCACGGAGCATTTGCAAGGCTGCTGCCGATCCGCCGAGGGTCCCGGTAACGTAAATTTTATCTCCGGGGCGAGCGCCGGAACGGCGAATAGCTTTGCTTTTCGGGGCCGACCCCAAAACGATGATGTCGGCCATGATTCCGGAGGGCGATTGGGCGGTATCGCCGCCAGCGAGCGTTACGCCAAATTCTTTAGCCAGTCGGAGCAGCCCCCCCATGAAACCATCCACCCACTTCTGGGGCATCTCTTTCGATAGGGCTAAAGACAAAAACGCGGCCAACGGAATGCCGCCCATAGCGGCGATGTCGCTCAAACCGCGTGCGAGGCATCGATGGCCGACGGAATCCGGTGAGTGCCATTTGCGATGGAAATGGATGCCCTCAAGACTGAAGTCCGTGGTGACGAGCGCCTCGTGACCGGGAGGGATTCGCAGAATGGCGCAATCGTCGCCGATACCGCCGAGGATTCCAGCGCGCTTCTGGGCGGCATGCCGAATCCGGTCAATCAAGGCTTTTTCCGGCAGGGGCATGGGAAAGATGATATAGGGAGCGGAGCGACGTGCGCGATTCTCTAAGAGAGGTGCGTCCCGAAACACATCGAGACGCATCATCGACGGTTCGGCTCAAGACGCCACGACCGGTCGTCAAATTGGTACGGTACTTACCTGAGGCCCCATACGGGAATGACCCTATTGGCCGATTGGTGTTACCCGCACTTGGGTAATGCACGTTGCCTTCCCGATTCGTTGACAGGGGGTAGCTGGTTTGGTACCTTTGGGAAGCTCATTCATACATCTCTGGCCGAACTAAGTGCTGTAATTAGTTTGGATTGCGCGAGAATCAAGCCGGTTTCCTGGTCTGTTAGGCGGGCTACGAAGCAGTCTCATTCCCAAGTGGGAACGCGTAGCGTGGAAACGGCGTCAAATCCAAGGGCAAAACAGCCCTGGTAACAGTTACTAAGAACCGGAAAACGAGAATTTGCCGAAACGATCCTACATTTTATTTGTGGCGCGCGGTGAAGACGGCCAACTGCGGAAGATTCCAATTCCTGCCCATTATCTATATGTTTTTCTTGTCGGAACCGTCATTGGCGCCCTCAGTTTGACCGGGATTGCCAGCTCCTACTTACGCATGCTGGTGAAGGTTTCGCACTTCAACGAACTTCGCACCCAAAAAGACCAGCTGACCAAGAATTATTCGCAATTGGAGGAGGTAGCCAAAGAACGCGATGTGCAGGTGGCGTCGCTGGGTTCTCTGGCTGCGGAAGTTTCGACACTCTACGGTTTGAAGAGCGAACCTGGAATGGTGAACGCCTCGTCGGACAACATTCAAGATGCGGATGTGAATTCTTCGCTGGACCGCCTTTATACGCTGAAGCTTTCGGCAATGACCGGAGCCGCCACGAACGGAATCTCGTTGGGTCTAACGCATAATTCGACGCCTTCGGATTGGCTGCGCGCCAATGCGGCCCCGAACCTATGGCCGGTGGAAGGCCCGATTACTGGTTCCTTTGGCGAGCGCATCGATCCTTTCAATGGCGAAGGCGCATTTCACGCCGGAGTGGATATTTCAGCCTCAGTGGGCCAGCCGGTTATTTCTCCGGCGGATGGCATCGTCGAGTTTGCAGATTTTATGGGCGGCTATGGGCGAGCGATTGTGATTGACCATGGTCATGGCATCAGTACCCGCTACGGCCACCTCTCAAGCTTTGCAGTTACTCAGGGGCAGCAAGTGCGGCGCGGCGACACGATTGGATACGTCGGAGACAGCGGACGCAGCACTGGCCCACATCTTCACTACGAAGTGCGCATAAACGACACACCGGTGAATCCCCATAAGTATCTTCGGTTGACCATTGCGGGCGCGGGCGGCTTTGCCGCCGGCAGCTAAGCCGTTCTTCCCTTTACACCCTGCCTTTAGACCCAGCGCTTTTCCCTAACCCTACAATTCTGCTAGTCTCCCGCCATGGACTACTTGTGGACGCCGTGGCGCTACGCTTATGTGACCCCCGCTGCGGAAGGCGCTAAGGACTGCATCTTTTGCGAGCTGCCGCGTCTAGGGGACGACAAGAAAGCACGGATCGTTTACCGAGGGCAGCACTGCTTCATTATTCTGAATACTTTTCCTTACACGCCGGGACATTCGATGATCGTGCCCTACGCGCATATTGACGAGCTGCGTTTGCTTGCTCCGGATGCTGCGCAGGAAATGATGGCGCTTTCGCAAAAAATGGAAAATGTTATGCGCCGACTCTACAAACCAGATGGCGTTAATTTGGGAATGAATATCGGAAAGGCGGCGGGAGCGGGGGTGGCCGGTCATATTCATATGCACATTCTGCCGAGATGGATCGCGGATGGAAATTTCATGACCGTGGTGGGCGAGACGCGGGTGTTGCCGGAGACGTTGGAAATGACATGGGAGCGGATTAAGGCTGACTTGGAGAGATAAAGCAGATTCCTCGCACGTTCTCGCTTACGCTCCGAACGGCTCGGAATGACAATGTTTTCAAGAAGTGACTTCTACCGGAATTTTCGTTTCCACCTTTGCACTGGTGACCAAAATCACTGACGCTACGACGATGGCGCTGCCCGCTAAAATATAGCCATCCACACGTTCGTGGAGAACGAGCCAGCCCAGAAAAACCGCGACCACAGGATTGATATAGGCGTAAGTCGAGACTTTCGACGTAGGCACGTGCGCGAGCAGCCAGATATAGGCGGTGTAGCCGACCCAGGAACCGCAGACGATAAGGTAGCCAGTGGCGGCGAGGCCACGCGGAGTCCAGATGACGCGCGCCAGATCTCCATTGGGCCAAGCCCAGAGAAAGTTGGCGATTCCGGCAAAGACCATTTGCCAGGCGGTGCCGGAAAATTGATCTACTTCCGCGGACTTCCAACGTTTCGAGAGCACCGAGCCGAGTGCCCAAGAAAACGAACCGAACTGCAAGCTGAGCGAGGCCCAAAGTTGTGTGCGGCTAAATGAGGTCGCGGCAGAAAGTTGCGGCCAGAGTAAAACGAAAAGTCCCGCAAGCCCGAGCGCGAGTCCGATTTTGCCGCGCGACGAGATGTGGTGAGAGCCGAGCAGCCACTGATCGAGAACGAGAAACCACATGGGCGTGGAGGCCACAATAAGCGCGGCGAGCCCGGACGGAATGTGCATTTCGGCGTAGGAAAGCGTAAGGTTCCCGCCCATTAATAAGAGCGTGCCGACAACAGCCATACGAGCCAGACGGGTTGGCGCATAGACGACTTTGCGGCCGCGAAGAGCGCAGAATGCGAGCATGACGGTGCCAGCGATGAAAAAACGTATGGCGCACATGAGCGCGGGAGGGATGCGCTCGACGGCAATATCAATGGCGAGGTAAGTTGATCCCCAGAAGAAATAGACGAGGCCGAAGGCTAGGAATATTGCAAAGCGCGATGGACGTGCGTCGGGCATGGCGCGTGTTTTGCGTATGAACAGGGTTTAACGGTATCAGATGATACTGAAGCGGCGAGAGACTCACCTAGTAAATGAAGGCCCGAGCGATCTCAGGGCCTTTTCTTGAGAAAACGCTGGAAAGATTCGCCTGCAATTTATTGTTTGCGCCCTGTCAGTGATTCAACAAATTGCGAAGGCACGAATGCCAGCCCATCGACGGTGCCGCTGATGGCCCCAAATGGCTGGAAGCCAGACCCAAGTTGTTGACCTGTCGCACTAAAAGGGATGACCGCTCCGCCTTCCATGCCGACCCAAAGCACGCCGTTTGTTACATCCCAGGCTAAAGCGCCCGCGTTGTCGGGGGTGCTGAAAACGGGCGTAAAAACGTTAGTCGTCGGATCCCATGTACCAACCTCTTTTCCGTCCCAATTGGAAATCCATATCTGTTTTCCATCACTGGCCATGCCAACAATGTCAGGCTGATTATAGGTCTGCAACACCTCCGACTCACCCGATTGCAGGGCAAGCTTTTGAATAACGTCGCTGTAATGGGCGTGATAAAAACTCCCATCGGGAGCCATAACCATTTGCTCTTCGCAGCAGTCGGGAGAGAAGGAATCATCCCCGGGGAGTATGGTTTTGACGATGTGGGGAGGAGGAAACTCGCCCAAAGCGCGAAGCGTGTTGCCCACTGAACTCCCAACCGCTTCGGGCTGGCCCGACATGACGTATCCGCGGGCTGGCGTGAGCCCATTTAATGGAAAATCAAGATCGAAAACTTGTACGCTGCCGACAGTATTGGGGCCGTTGGTTTGGACGACCGCGAGTTGGCCATTTTCACCGGAAAATCCTGAAGCGTCGGTGCCACAGGCTAAGACTGGGTAAGTACTAGCATGAATTGGCTTGGCATTGATCGTCGTAAGCAAAAGGACTGCTCCTGCAACCAACGCGAAGGCCGGGAGGATAATGCGCAATCTGGAAGAGTTCATATTGCCCTTTTCTTTGAGGGGGTTGAGCGTACTCCGGAAGACACGTGCTTGCAACTGAAATGTGGCGGGTCTTGTAGCATCTTGCCCCCGAATCCCATCCTTGACACGCTTCTTTAATGGCCTTTATTCTTAAAGTGTTTGCTTCCTTAGAACTGACGCCTGTCAAGCCTTGCGTCCGCGCGGTAATCGCAGTTGTGGTTTCAGGGGGGCGCGGAGAGCGGAATGTTCATCGCCATCAAGGAATTAGAACTCCATCCTATTGATTTTAAAGAGGAGTTTCCTGCGGGTGCGTTTGATCTGGGACAGGACATTGTTCAGATCAAGCCGATAACGACGAGTGGAAGAGCGCAACTGGTGGAGGAACACCAGGGCAAGCACGAGAAAATTCAGGATATACGGTTGGCGGGAGAACTCAGAACATCCTTACAGATGGCATGCGCCCGATGTCTGGATCCAGTGACGCAGCAAATCGAGCGCCAATTTGACTTGTTGTACCGTCCGCTGGGAACGGATGCGGGACGGGAAGAGCTTTCAGTGACGGCGGCTGAAGCGGAAGTCGGTTATTATCAAGGAGAAGGTTTGCAACTGGAAGATGCACTGCGGGAACAGGTTCTGCTCAGCCTTCCGCTGAAAGTGGTTTGCCGCGAAGAGTGCAAAGGTTTGTGCCCGCACTGCGGAGGGAACCTGAACCAGCAGAAGTGCTCGTGTGAGAGAACTGTTGAAGATCCGCGCTGGGCAGCTTTGAAAGAAGTACGCAGTAAGTTGAATTAGCCCCAGCGGCGTTGTAAATCTAAAGTCAAGTTCGAAGCTCGCTGAAACGGCGGGCGATTATTTTGAGAGGAATTTTTCGATGCCTAATCCGAAACGGCGGCACTCCAAGAAACGCACCAGCACAAGGCGGGCGCATGACTTTTTGACCAGCGCTTCGCTTTCAGAATGTCCGAATTGCCATGAGCGCAAAATGCCACACCGCGCCTGCCCGAAATGCGGCCATTATAAGGGTCGCGAAGTGCTGGAACTGAAAGAAGCCCGCTAGACTCCTGCCATGCCAAGCGTCATCGCTCTCGATGCGATGGGTTCGGACCGCGCGCCTAAACCGGAAATTGACGGTGCCATTCAGGCGGCGCGCCATTATGACGTACGTGTGCTTTTAGTCGGGCCGGAGAATATTTTGCGCCCTGAACTGGAGCGCCATTCGACCGCGGTGCTTTTGCCCATAGAAGTTGTCCATGCCAGTGAAGTCATCACCATGGAAGACAAGGCGGTGGCTGCGGTACGCGCCAAACGGGACTCATCCATGCGCGTGGCGGCGAGGCTGGTGCGCGACGGACGGGCAGCGGGGTTTGTGACTGCGGGCAATACGGGTGCCGCCATGACCACGGCGAAGATGGTGCTGGGAGCGATTCCTGGTGTGGACCGGCCGGCGCTGGCGGCGGTTTTTCCGACTGCGATTGGAACGGCAGCTTCGCTGCTTGATGTGGGCGCGAACGTGGATAGCAAGCCGCACAACCTCGAACAATTTGCCGTCATGGGCGAAATTTACTTTCGCAGCATGTTTGGGACGAAGCGCCCGCGGGTAGGGCTGTTGTCCATCGGTGAAGAAGAGACCAAGGGCAATGAGCTGACACGGGAATCGTTCCAGTTATTGAAGCAATTGCCTCTGAATTTTGTGGGCAATGTGGAAGGCCGCGATTTATATAACGGCGAAGTGGACGTGATCGTGGCCGATGGATTTGTGGGCAATGTGGCGCTGAAGATTTCGGAAGGCGTGGCCCACCTGGTCCGCAATACGCTGAAAGAAAGCCTGAAGGCGACTATTACACGGCAGGTCGGAGCCCTGCTATCCCGAAGTGCTTTTTCAGATTTCAAGAAGCGGCTCGATCATACCGAGTACGGAGGCGCGCCGCTGCTAGGAATCAAAGGCGTGTGTTTCATCACGCATGGATCGTCGAATGCGAATGCAATTAAGAACGCGATTCGCGTGGCGGCGGAGTTTGTGCAACATCCCATTGAGGGCGAGATTGAGCGGGTGTTGGCGGAGATCAAGAGCAAAGAAGCGGTGAGCGTAGTTTAGAATTCCTGACTTTGGCGGGCGAGGCGCCCGCCCCATACAGAATACCGATGACTAAGATTGCATTTTTATTCCCCGGACAGGGATCGCAAGCGGTTGGCATGGGTAAAGAGCTGGCGGAGAAATATCCCGAGGCAGCGCAGACGTTTGCCGAGGCTGATAAAGCGCTGGGATATAAGCTCTCGCAACTTTGCTTCGAAGGTCCGGAAGAACAACTCAAGTTGACTGAGATTACGCAGCCGGCAATATTAACGGCTTCGGTCGCCGCATTCCGAGTTTTGGCCGGAAAAGGCGTCAAGCCAGATTTTGCGGCGGGCCACAGTCTAGGCGAGTATTCGGCGCAAGTGGCGGCGGGAACGATCAGTTTTGGGGACGCCGTGCGCACGGTACGTAATCGCGGGAAGTATATGCAGGAGGCGGTCCCAGTCGGAGTCGGCGCCATGGCGGCGATTCTCGGAATGAGCGCCGATGCGGTCGAAGCTGTTTGCCGGGACGCCGCGCAGGGAGAAGTTTGCGAAGCGGCGAACTTGAATTCGCCGGAACAGATTGTAATTTCCGGGCATGCGAAAGCCGTAGAGCGGGCGACGCAGCTGGCGACAGAACGAGGCGCAAAAAAAGCCGTGATGTTGCAGGTCAGCGCGCCCTTCCATTCTTCGTTGATGAAGCCAGCCCAGGAACGGTTGGCGGGAGATTTGCAGGGGCTGAAATTCTCGAATCCGTCCCTGCCGGTTGTTTGTAATGTGGACGCAGCGATCGTGAGTACAGGAGGCGCGAGCAGAGATGCTCTGATTCGACAGGTGACTGGAGCAGTTCGGTGGGACGCGTCGGTACGATTACTGATCGCACAGGGTGTCCAGACTTTCGTAGAAGTCGGCCCCGGCAAAGTTTTGTTTGGATTAATGCGCCAGATTGACCGGGCCCAGAAGTGCCTGAGCGTGGGTGATGAAGCTTCGTTGCAAAAGGTGATGGAGTATTTCGCAACTCAGCTGGCTTAGGTCATTCTCGAATTTACTTATCCTCTGCATCACTCCGGCACGAACTGAAAGTCCTGAATGACGACTTCCTGCTCGCGGGATGGCGTTTTTCTGAAACACCAGAGATTCATACCAATGGGCAACGCCTGCTGAGGAATTCGCGCGCGATGGTCGCGTGGAGCGAAGGTCCAGGTGTGCAGCACATCTTTGTTTTTCCCGATTGGCTGCAATCCGCGCATGATCGTGACTGTGACGCGGGTCGGCGTCCACTGCAAACGAGCAGTCGTAAAGGCTTTACGGTGTAGTTTGATCTGGAAGTTGTCTTCGGTTCGGTCAAGCTTCGGGGACGCGGGATAGATGGCAATGTCCGCATTACAATGCCCGCGACATAGATGCTTGCGCCATTTCGAGAACTCGATATCGAGTTCGTTTTGGCCGTCCGCTCCAATCCTGTGGGCTGGGCCATAGAGGAACAGTCCCAGAACAATCGCCGGATTCATATGATCGATCTGACCTTGAATCTGCCACTGATAAGTGCCGAAGCCAAAGTCATTTCGGGAGAATACTTCGGCAGCCGTAATAGCCCTGCCGCGTTTGCTGATTTTCAGGTGAAGGTATCCGTTCTGGTCAACGAATACGTTACTCGGGCTGGCTTTCACTACTCCGGCGATGGAGCCGTTTGTAACATTCCACTGCAGCCCCTTCCAATCAAAGACCTCGCTGGCTGCGGTCGAAGACGGCATTTGCCGCGCATGACTAAACGTCACTGGGATCAGGCTCGCAACGAGCACGAACAACAATTTGGCCGGATTGGGTCTGATTAGCAGTTTGATGTGTTTTATTCCAAAAGCCAGCCGAACCAATTGCCGCAATCTACTTCGTTGGGAGAGAACGAGATCGTAGTGTTGGATTTTTCTACCCAGAGGTAGGCGTGTTCGGCGCGGCGATTCACGGTAATTTGAACGATAACGCCGCTTCCGCCGCCCGGGCTGACAGAGCAGTCGATGGAATAGTCTTTGACCACTCCCCACTCGCCGCCCGGACCCCAGTCGCGATAGAAATCATTGAAGGCATACTTCGAATACTGCCCTTGATGCTGCTGCCAAGCGGTATCGTTAAACCATATAGCATACGCATCTTCGAACTTTTGCGACTTTACGGCCGCGAAAAATTTGTCCACGGCACGGCGTTCAGAATAGTAGCGAAAGTGATATGCAACCCAGCCGAGGATGAGAACCAGGACGATGCTTGTGATGATGAGGTTGCGACGCCTGCGGTCGCGGGTGGGGTCGTATTGCTTCGCATCCATGAGTGTCATGGCACTCTAAGCATAACGGATGCGCCGCGGCGATGAAAGATCCAAGGGACCTATAGTGTGCGTTTGAAAAGTAGGGTGGCCAGGCTGAGCGTGATGGCGGCAAAAATAGATAGGTAGAGGATGTCGGGCAAGATGGCGGTGAATCCGGCTTCTTTTAACAGGAGCGCTTTAAAGCCGGAGACCGCATAGGCGAAGGGGTCCGCTTTTGCGATGGCGCGCAGCCACCAGGGGAAAGCCTGAACGGGATAAACCGCGCCGCTGGGGAAGAACAGCAGTGTATTCAGAATGCCGAACATGGCGCGCGGTACCAGCGGGTCTTCGATGCGAACCATCAGCAGGAACATCATTGTATTGAATGCAATCGAGGTCAGCACGATCATGACCAGCAAGCCGAGCATGGTGCCAGGATTGAATAAGGTCGTGACGCCGGATAGAAGACAGCCAATGACTGTAATGATCACGCCGGTCATAACCGCTTTGATGGCGCCAGCGCCGTTGAGGCCGAGCACGAGTTCCGTCTTCGTAATGGGCGTGACCAGGTAGCCCTCGACCACCCCACGGGCTTTGTCGTCAATGTAGAGCATCCCGCCACCGATCATGACGGAGACGAACATGGCGAGAGAGATGGAGCCCGGCAGGAGAAATTTCATGTACTCGATGTAAGGGTAGAGCTCGACAATCTCCAACACAGTTTGCTGAAGGATGCGTGGCTCGACCACGGGGTCGTTGAGGGAATTCGTAATCTGGGTGAGCGAATCTTCGAGCGCGGAACTGACGAAGTTGTCGGTATTGTCCACCACGAGTGCGATGCGGGGCTGATCTTGCTCGTAGAAGCGCCGCGAATATTGTGAGGGTATGATGACCGCGCCCTGAATCTTTCCGTTCCGCACATCTTCCATCGCGGTTTTTTCGTCGTTGTAATAAACGGGTTCGAAGGTGCGCATGTTCGAGCGAACGGAATCGAAGGCCTCGTGAATACGAACGGCCTGTGGACCACCATCTTCATCGACGAGGCCGAGCTTTGTGTCGCGGATTTTCCCGCCGAAAGCATTGCCCAGCACAATGAGCTGGACGAGCGGAAAGATCATGGACGCCATCATGAGAGCAGGGGAGCGGAAGAACTTCCGCATTTCCCGTTCGATGATGGCAAACATATGGTTCATGGCTGCAACCCCGGCCGTGGCGGCATAACGAAGCCATGTGCTTTAACAAGTTCGTCGCGCAATTGACGCCCGGTGTAGTGAACAAAGACATCATCCAAAGTCGTGTTTTGTACAGAGAGCGATTTCACATTGACGCCTGCATTTACGGCCGCTTCGACCATCTCGGTCGTAGTCTTGGAGCCATCCGCCGTCAGCACTCGATACATGCCCGCGCCCTCATGCTGCACCGAAGTGACGTTGCTAAGCTGGTTGAGCCGTTGCTCCCAGTCGGCGGGAGCATTTTCAAATTGAGCTTCTATTACGTTGGATCCGGGGACACTGGCTTTGAGCGCGGGGGGCGTGTCGAGAGCCACAAGTTTGCCGTGGTCCACGATCGCAATACGGTCACAGAGACGGTCGGCTTCATCCATGTAATGAGTGGTGATGAGGATGGTAAGCTTCCGGCTTTTCTTGATGTTGGTGAGCATCTCCCAAACGGCGACGCGCGAAACTGGATCGAGGCCGGTCGTAGGCTCGTCAAGAAAGAAGATGCTGGGGCTGTGTACCAAGCCGCGGGCGATTTCCAGTCTTCGGCGCATGCCGCCGGAGAGAGTTTTGGTTTGGGCGTCGCGCCACTTCGTCAAATCCACCAGTTCAAGAAGCTCGTCAATATTGGCTTTGCGCTTCTTGGCGGGAACATCGTAAAGCTTGGCGTAAATGCTGAGATTTTCGCCCACGGTAAGATCAAGATCACTGGTGAGGGCCTGCGGAATGACGCCGATGGTACGACGCACGGAGTCGGGATCGCGCTTCACGTCATGACCCGCGATACGGGCTATCCCCGAGGTGATGGGAATGAGCGTGGTCATCATGCGGATCAGCGTGGATTTGCCTGCGCCGTTGGGCCCGAGTAACCCGAAGACTTCCTGCTCTTCTACGTGGAAAGTGACGTCGTCAACGGCAGTGAACTCACCGTACCGTTTGACGATATTTTCGACGTCAATGGCGTTGATTGGCGCGGGTTGTGGCGAGGCGTTCATGCTTTGTCTATTTATTACTTCGCGGCGGAAGTTTGCGGAACGCCTTTCAATTGGCTGGGAGAAATGAGGACTTCGGCCGTCATGCCCGGGACGAATGCGCCGTTCGGGTTGTCGAGCCTGACCTTGAGCACGATCGTGCGTATGTCGCGTTTGCGCCGGCTGACATCGCGTTGTGTTGCGAAATCGGCCTCGGGTGATTTGAAGAAGACCCTGCCCGTGGTTTGCGTTCCACCGGGCAAGCTGATGCGCATCGTGTCACCAATCGCGATGTGGTCGGATTGAGTTTCGGGAATGGCGACACGCACCCACGTGTCGCCATAGTCAACGACAGTCACGATGGGAGAGCCGGTTTTCAGCACCTCGCCTTCTCGGGCGGCGCGAACCGAGACCGTGCCGGTCACCGGGGCGAGGACGTTGGTATATCCGAGACGGACCTCGGCTTGTTGGCGAAGGGCGACTGCGTTGCTAAGCTGGCCGCGCGTGGACTCGACGGTGCGTTGAGACGCTTCCGCTTGGTTGCGATTGGCCACAGCGGTCTTGAGGTCGGCATCGGCGGCGGAGATCTGATCCTTCAAGGACTGTACGACAGCCTGCTGCGCGGCGAGGTTG
>JBEKTR010000069.1:0-14592 GCA_049515835.1 Terriglobales bacterium | reverse complement strand
GCCATGGATGTGGATGATCTGTTGCCCATCATTGATGCGGCGACTATTCTGGGCTTCGCCAAGCTCACCGAAGGCGATGTGCAAACTACGCCCGAAGGCGTGGCTTTCGCCGAGGCCGATATTCAAACCCGCAAACTGTTGTTCCGCGAAGCCGCCCTCAAACATGTCACGATTCTCCAGTGCATCGAGAGTGTATTAAAAGCGAAGGCCGATCATTCCATCTCCGACGAATTCTTCCATGACATTCTCGATGAACACTTCAGCGCGGATGAGGTAGAGCGTCAGTTCGAGACTGCGATGAATTGGGGACGATACGGAGAAATTTTTGATCATGACCCCGAAAATGAACGGTTGGTTTTAAGCGAGCCGCTCGTGGAAATCCATTCCGCTCCGACGAAGTCATGAAGAAGCAAGCTGGCGAGACCACTTCGCTCACGCCCTACCGCTTGTGGTCTCTGCTGCCAAAGCTCGAGCCCTCGCACTTGCCCGACTTACTCATGTTCGGCGCTGCCATTGCGCTGTTCTATGGGTTGATTGCCGTAGCGCGTACCTGGTTCGGACCCTTTACTCCACAGGTCGAAATTTCACGCAGTGCGTGGATGCTTCCTGTCTACGCCGGCTTCTCGTTATTGCGGATCATCGTGGCCTACGTATTCAGCCTGGCCTTCACGCTGGTATATGGATATGTAGCCGCCTACAACGCCAAAGCCGAGCGGTTCATGATTCCTTTGCTCGACGTTTTGCAGTCGATTCCCGTGCTCAGTTTTCTTCCGGGTGTAATGCTCGCCATGGTGGCGCTATTTCCGAGCCGGCAACTGGGCGTCGAGTTGGGCGCCATTCTATTGATTTTCACGGGCCAGGTTTGGAACATGGCCTTCAGTTTTTACTCTTCTCTGAAGAGCATACCCCGTGACATGCGCGAAGCAGCGCGTATTTACCACTTCAGTTGGTGGCAGCGGTTTGTTCAGGTCGAGTTGCCCTACGCCGCGATTGGCCTCGTCTGGAATTCCATGATGTCGGTGGCCGGCGGGTGGTTTTTTCTCATGGCCTGTGAAATGTTCGTTCTCGGTTCGCGCGATTTCCGCCTTCCAGGTTTGGGATCATATCTCCAAACTGCGGCCAGTGAAGGCGACACGCGTTCGATTCTGTGGGGAATCGCGACCATGATTACGGTCATCGTCTTGCTGGATCAGTTTGTTTGGCGCCCAGTAATTGCCTGGGCCGAGAAATTCAAAGTCGAGCAAGTCGAAAGCAGTGACACACCGCACTCTTGGGTTCTCAATCTGATGCAACATTCCCACAGCCTCGCGTTGCTCCGCAAGAAGGCGCTATTTCCCTTGCGCGAATCGTTGATGGCGTATTTTGCGAGAAAACACGGTACTCGCCAGGTCGTGAGTACGAAAAAAACGTACGAAGTCTGGCTTATGCGGCTTTTGGGTTTGGCTGCCTTGGGCCTAATCGCCTATTCCGTTGCGCGCGTCGTGATTATGCTTGCGGGCATCACAAAACCAGAGGGAGCAGATCTCGCGCTGGGCCTCGGGGCAACGTTCTTGCGTGTAAACATCACGCTGTTGCTCGGGGCAGCCTGGACCATCCCCGCAGGCGTGATGATCGGGTTTCATCCGCGCCTGGCTCGCATAGCTCAGCCGTTAGCTCAGATTGCGGCGTCTGTACCCGCTACGGCTCTATTCCCGGTGGTGCTACTGCTATTGATTCGATTAGGCGGTGGACTCGGAATTGGTTCCATCCTCCTGCTCTTGCTCGGCACGCAATGGTACATCCTGTTTAACGTGATTGCGGGTGCAATCGCTATTCCAACCGATTTGAAGGAAGCGTGTACGATTTGCGGAATTAACGGCTGGCAGCGTTGGCGCAAGCTGATTCTGCCGGGAATTTTTCCTTACTTGGTCACGGGGCTGGTGACCGCTTCGGGCGGCGCATGGAATGCCAGCATCGTAGCTGAGTATTTTCACTTCAAAGGGCAGACCTATTTCACGACAGGGCTTGGCGCAACGATTAGCCGAGCCAGCGATAGCGGCGATTTCACATTGCTCCTTGCTTCCACGATGGTGATGGCAGCTATGGTGGTCACCACGAACCGCCTCGTCTGGCGGAGGATGTATCGTTTGGCTGAAACCCGGTTTCGCCTGGAAGCATAAATTAGAAACATAAATTGGAAATGCAAAAATGCCGGGACCTTGCGGCCCCGGCGTAGCAGTTGGCTGTGATGCCCGGATAAAAATTACGCGCTGCGGCGTGGACGGACGGTCAAATCCCGCACCTGCGCCAGAACGCTGGAGAGTTGCATGCCATTGAGCTTAGCCATGAACGGCATCATCTCCGCGATGAACGGATCTTGCATCAGTTCGCGGATTTCTTCCTGACGATTACGCTCGCCTCCGCTGAGCAAGTCAGGCACGGTCACTTCGAGCGCTCGCGCGAGCCTCTCCAGAGAAGAAAGGGTCGGCGTCGCTTTTTCGTTCTCGATTTTCGAGACGTAAGTGCGAGGCACGGACATGCGGGTGGCAAGTTGTCTTTGGCTGAGACCGCTGCGCAGCCGCAACGATCGGATAGACGACGCCAGATTTAGATGTCCGCGACCATGCGCCATGGGCGGCATAATCGCCGGCATCGGCAGGGCTGCGACAGGCTCGGGTTCTTCCTCATCCAGCGACGTGTGGCATCGCCGGCATAAATCATTAGTGGTACGGAATTGAACTAGCAGACAGTGGTCGCATCTTACGACTTCCCGCGAATCCACCGGGGTCAGAGTTGTGGCCATCTCGAATTGGGAGTGCCAGAGCGGACTACTCCCGGAATCTCAAATACAGATTCCGATCTGTTGCGTAATTTGAGTCATCCGGCCTGTGGATGTCAAGTAGAATCTTGAGTGAGGTCGCTGGTTCTACACCAAAAACCCGATTGAACTATGCGAATTGCAAAGAAAGCCCTGAATTATGCCGATTGACCGTGAGAATGCGTGGTGTTTACTAACTGAGTTCACTCAATCGGAAAGCTTGCGCAAACACGCGCTCGCTGTAGAAGCATGCATGCGCGCTTATGCCCGGAAATTTTCCGGCGACGAAGAGTTGTGGGGCATCGTCGGCCTGCTGCATGATTTCGATTACGACCGCTATCCTAGCCTGGAAGATCATCCATACAAAGGCAACGAAATCTTGAAAGAACGAGGATATCCGGAAGAAATGCGAAGAGCGATTATGTCTCACGCCGAGTATACGGGCGTCACGCGCGACACGCCGATGGAGAAAGCGTTGTTTGCCTGCGATGAATTAGCAGGATTCATCACTGCGGTAGCACTAATCAAGCCAAATAGGTCACTGGCTGAAGTGGACACGAAATCGGTCAGAAAAAGAATGAAAGATAAAGCCTTTGCCCGCAAAGTCAATCGCGAGGACATCGTCAACGGCGCTGCCGATCTAGGAGTTGATCTCGATGAACACATCGCCTTTTGCATCGAAGCGCTGAAGGATTTTGCGAAAGAACTCGGTCTTCAAGGCGTCGCCGTGGCTGCGACTCGTCCCACGCCAACTTAGCGGCCTAATACTTTGCGGAAAACGATCATATATTTTTCAGGAATGGCTTTGACTTTCATATCCCGCCCGACCACTAGGTGTGTCGTATCGCCTTCCGCTAATAGAATACTGTCACTCGCCCGGACAACTTCATACAAGAAGCGAATCATGCATTCCCGGACGTTCTTTATAGAAGTTCGCACGATCAATTCTTCGTCGTATCGTGCAGGAGCCTTGTAGCGGCAATGAACGTCAACTACAGCGATGGCTAAATCTTCCTGTTCTTCCATCTCACGATAGGAAAAGCCCATCTGGCGAAGCCACTCAACTCGCCCAACTTCAAACCAAACCAGGTAATTTGAGTGATAAACCACTCCCATGCGGTCGGTTTCCGCGTAACGCACGCGGATTCGCGTCTCGCAAACAAGGCTGTCGCTCACTTGCCGCTCCAAACCGGCTTACGTTTTTCCAAGAATGCGGCCACACCTTCACGAAAGTCCGTTGTGGTGCGAATCTGCGCGTTATCTTCAATGGCTTCGGCAATCTGCCCGTCGAGCTGCTTTGCGATGAAGCTATTGATGAGGCGTTTGGTCGCGCGCACCGACGACGGGCTATTGGCGAGAATCTGTTGCGCCAGTTCGTGAGTGCGTGCCATTAGACGCTCTGGCCCGACGATTTCGTTGACCAATCCGCAGCGGTACGCCTCCGCGGCATCAAAAAGGCGTCCGGTAAGCAGAAGATCGCGTGCGATTTTGTGCCCTACCTGCCAAACTAATATCGAAGATACGATGGCAGGCACAAATCCGATGCGCACTTCCGTGTAGCCGAATTTGGCATCTGGGACGGACAGGGTGAAATCGCACATCGTTGCGAGTCCTGTCCCCCCAGCGACTGCTGCGCCATTCACAGCCGCAATAGTCGGCAGCGGATATTCATAAAGTCGGCGGAACATTTCCGCCATGCGGGCAGAATCCTTAACGTTCTCTTCGTATGTTTTGCCAACCAGCGATTTAAGTTCGTCAAGGTCCATGCCGGCGCAAAATGCTTTCCCCGCGCCAGTAAGAATGAGCACCTGAGCGCCCGACTCCTCGGCTTCATCCAGCGCATGCATCAGTTCATCGACCAGTTGAAAACTGACGGCATTGCGTTTGTCGGGGCGATTGAAGGTGACTGTGGTCACGCGCCCGTCGCTCTTAAGTTGAATTGTGTTGTAAGTCATATATCAATCCGCTTCGGATTTCGTGTACCTAGCGCCAATGGCTTCGGAGGCTCTCAATAATGCGTCCAGCGGTTTAAGCGGCGGCAGTTTCGCATCACGGCTCTTCAACGCCTCGATAACTTTCTCGGTCGCAATATTCCCGATCAATTGATCTTGTGCGAAGGGGCAACCGCCGAGTCCTCCCAGCGCCGAATCAAACCGTCGACAGCCCGCGTCATAAGCGGCCAAAATTTTTTCTGAGGTTGCATCTGGCCGGCTATGTAGGTGGACACCGATTTCCAAATAATCGAATTTCGAATTCACCGCGGAAACCAGTTCCTGAATTTGTTTTGGGCCGGCCAAACCGACGGTGTCGGCAATAGAAATGGTTCGGACTCCGGTTGATTCCAACAAATCAACCGCATCCACGACTTCGCCAATGTTCCACTGTTCGCCATAGGGATTGCCGAACGCCATGGAGATATAAACGACCGTACCCAGTCCGGCCTCTTCCGCTTTGTTTCTAATTTTCTCCAACTCTTCGATAGCGTCTTCCATAGTTTGACGCTGATTGTTTTGCAAAAATGTTGACGAAACCGAGTAAGGGAAGCCCAAAGTGCGTACCGCCTGAGTCTCAATTGCCCGCTCTGCGCCCTTCTCGTTTACTACGATTCCGATAATTTCTACATCGTCGGGCGGATCGAGGTCTTTCAGCACTTCGGCGGAGTCTGCCATTTGCGGAACCGCCTTCGAGGAAACAAATGAAACCGCATCAATATGCTTAAACCCCGTACCGATTAGGGTCCTTAAATATTCGGTCTTAATATGCGTAGGAATCTGGCCCTGCAACCCCTGCCAGGCGTCTCGCGGACACTCGACCAGCTTGACTTCATTTGGAGAACTCACGTTTGCAGCACCCCAACTTTAAACTCAGGCACTTCGGGGTTAAGAGCTGCTGCTTCGAGAGCTTGAGTGATCACTTCGCGGGTTTCCAGTGGGTCGATAATTTTGTCAATCCACAGGCGAGCAGCCCCGTAGCGAGGGTCAGTCTGCTCCTCGTATGTTTTCTTCGTGGCATCAAACAACTCTTTGCGTTCTTCTTCGCTCAACTTCTTGCCGCCACGTTCTAGTTGGCGAATCTTGATTTCAACCAGCGTTGCCGCCGCCGAATCGCCGCTCATGACTGCATAGCGGGCGGTCGGCCAGGCAAATACAAAACGGGGATCGTACGCTTTGCCGCACATGGCATAGTGCCCGGCGCCAAAGGAGCCGCCGACAATCACGGTAATCTTCGGCACCACCGAATTGGCGACCGCATTCACCATCTTGGCGCCAGCTTTTATTATCCCACTCCATTCGGCGTCACGGCCCACCATAAAGCCGTTTACGTCGTGCAAGAAAATCAATGGGATCAGGCTCTGATTGCAGTCCATGATGAACCGAGCCGCTTTCTCTGCCGACTCCGTATAAATCACGCCGCCAAATTCCACGCGTTTCTTGCCCTCGTGATCTGTCGCTTGCGCATGTAATTTCTGGTTAGCCACAATTCCTACAGCAAAGCCGCCAATCCGCGCATAGCCGCAGACTAGGGTCTTACCGTATTCGGGTTTGTATTCGTCAAAGCGGCTCCCGTCGACGATGCGTGCCAAAATTTCCTTCATGTCATAAGGACGTGCCGGAGATGAATCGTAGATCCCGTAAATTTCTTCGGTCGAAAATGCAGGATTCTCCGGTTTGCGCCTGTCCCAGGGTGATTGGCGTCGGTATCCCCATTTCTCAACAATGGCTCGTACCCGTTCAATGCACGCCTCGTCATTGGGTTCGCGAAAATCGACCGTACCACTTATGGCGGAGTGCATCGCAGCCCCGCCCAACTCTTCTGCCGAAACCTTCTGCCCAATTGCGGCTTGCACCAATGCCGGGCCCGCGAGAAATAGTCCGCTCCCATCGGTCATAAGTACGTGATCGCACATCACTGGAAGGTAGCCGCCCCCAGCGACGCACATCCCCATGATCGCAGCGATCTGTGGAATGCCCATGGCCGACATCACAGCATTGTTACGGAACACGCGACCAAAATCGTCAGTGTCAGGGAATACGTCTTCCTGCAAAGGTAAAAATACGCCAGCGGAATCCACCAAATAAATCGTCGGAATATGATTCTCAATCGCGATGTTTTGTGCTCGAATGACCTTCTTCGAAGTCATAGGAAAGAACGCGCCCGCTTTCACGGTCGCATCATTCGCAATAATCATCACCATGCGCGTGTGTATTCGTGCCAGGCCCGTAATCACTCCCGCAGATGCTGCCCCGCCCCATTCCTCATACATGCCGTAGGCGGCGAAGCTTCCCAGCTCAAGAAAAGAACCGGGATCCACAAGTCGTGCAATGCGTTCCCGTGCTGTCAGCCGGCCTTTACCGTGCTGGCTTTCAATCGCTTTTGCTCCACCGCCCTCACGAATCTTTTCTTCATCGTTGCGCACCTGCGAAACTACATCAGCCAAAAATCGCATGTTGGCTTCGAAGCGCGCGGACGTTGGATCAACGCGCGATTCCAGCTTCGGAGAAACGGATGGAGGAGTGAGTTCCTTGCGATCTGCCATAGGAAGAAATACGAAACTCTTTACCCTATAACAGCAGAGGCGAAGCGTGCAAACGTAGCCCCTGGTTCTCGCGGACGGCATCAGCAAACGGGTCATCGGAGATGCGATCCACCAAGCCGATGCGCAGTGCTTCCCCAGCTGAGATCGTCTCCGCCGCCGCAAGTATCTGCAGAGCACGCGCCTTGCCGATCAGTCTTGGCAGCCGTTGCGTGCCGCCCCAGCCAGTCATCAATCCAAGTGCTGCCCCACGATGTCCAAATGTTGCATGAGGATCCGCAATTCGCTGATGGCATGCCAAAGCGAGATCGAGACCGCCACCCATGCAAAAACCAGAAATCGCCGACGTTACGGACGCAGGAAATTGCGCCACCAGATTCATTAGCATTTGACCCGATTTCGAGAATTCATATGCGCCCGGACCCGAAAGCTCAGCAATCTCGTTGAGGTCAGCTCCCACAGAAAAGTATTCATCATTCCCTGTAATCACGAGAGGACGTTTTTCAATTGCTAAATCGTGCAAAGCTTGGTGCATCGATTCGAGGAAGGAGTGAGTGAGGCGATTTCGGTTGTCATCTGAAATCAGACGAAATATCAGGACATGACCCTGGCGGTCGATCTGGAAACCGGTGGCCAGTCTATTTCCTCTCGAGCCAACGCTCCAACCGGCAGCCGTCCTCTTCAAGCTGAAAAATGCCAGATCCGAAGCACTCTCCAATGAGGCGCTGTGTTTCAGGATCACGAACGACCCTGGTGATCCATTGCTTGCCGACTTGATACTGACTGGCGGTGAACCATCGCTGGGGGAGCACCTCTACCAAGCCTGCGCGCAGGTAGAGCACATAAATTGCAAACGCTGCATCGTCGGGGCCTTTAGCCGGATAGCTAGTGGGAATAATTAACTCATCGACCCCGCGTAGCAGCCCTGGCACATCGACTTTATGCGTGCCTGGAAGGAGACTCAGCGGCAGTTCGAAGTCTGCAACAGGCGGTGCAGTGGCATAAATTCGCTCCGAGGACTGTTTAAACCATCCGGCAATCTCGCCCATGTCAAAAGCTTTAAGTTGGGCAGGATCAAAACATGCGAGTCGGATGCTGCGTCCTTCGGGACACCAAACACCCAGTCGCTTTGCATCCACAAGAAAAGGACGGCAGTATGTGTTGAGCGCCAGCCTAGGCGCGTCCGGTTCCGTTTGGAGATGCAAAGATACGACATAGGCCACCGCGCCCTGCTCGCCTTGATGTGACCACGTGAATCGCTGGCCCGAAGCTCCAACGAACGGTGGAAAGGTCTCCCAATACCACGGCGAAGGACCAATGGCACGCTCTAACTGACGCTTCGTAGCAGAAAGGTTCGGGGTGGGCATGATTCAGTTGCTGGGACGTAGCCAGATCAGGCGGGCACTCCACGCGGCTTCACATTCCCGCGAATGAATTTCACAATGTCGTCCATGGCGGTTCCTGGTTGGAAGATTGCGGCTACACCCAACTGTTTGAGATTGGCCACATCCTGATCGGGAATAATGCCGCCGACGACCACGATAACGTCATCCATTTTGTTTTGTTTGAGCAAATCCATTACACGAGGGACGATGGCATTGTGTGCGCCCGAAAGTATTGAAAGTCCGATGACATGAACATCTTCTTGTAGAGAAGCACTGACGATCATTTCCGGAGTTTGCCGTAAACCTGTATAAATCACTTCCATACCCGCATCGCGCAGAGCCCGGGCGATTACCTTGGCTCCGCGGTCGTGACCATCCAAGCCTGGCTTTGCGACAAGCACACGAATTTTAGCGTCGGTCATGCTTTCATCATTTAAACACAAGGAGCAGTTCGGCGCGAAAGCAACCCGAGATTAGAGCGTTTCGACATCGAGACTTCTCCACAAGTACCAGCAGGCTACACTGCGGTAGGGTTGCCACGCTCTTGCGAGTTTTTCCATGTGCGCAGGTTTGGGTAGTTTGCGCTTCTTATAAGCCTTCTTGATCGCAGTCTGCACGCCGTAGTCGCCTGTCGGCAGTACATTAGGCCTTCGCAGCGCAAACATCAAAAACATGTGTGCGGTCCATGTGCCGATGCCTTTGATTTGAGTCAAATGCTCGATCACTTCCTCATCTTTCATCCCGGCTAACCGCGCGAACTGTACTGTCCCGTTGTGAGTCTTCGTCGCCAGATCGCGGATGTAACTCAATTTCTGCTTTGACAGCCCGACAGCCCTCATTTGAGCTGCGGTTACAGCCAAAATACCTTCGGGAGTAATAGGCCGACCAGCCAAGTCTTCCAATCGCGCAAAAATCGTCGACGCCGCTTTCCCGTTCAGTTGCTGATAAACAATCGATCGCGCCAGATTTTCAAACTCCGGAATGCGATAGGCCATTTTGCAAGGCCCGATGCGCTCGATAATTTCTGCAAGCACAGGGTCAGATTTCCGTAAATGGTTGATTGCTTTGCGCATGTAGACTTTTTACCATGGATTGGCGGCAAAGGCGAATAAAAACCGAAGATATCTAAGGCCCTTACGCCGCAGGCGGAAGGTGAAATCCGATCTTACGTCTTGGTTTTCGAGGTGGCGTCATAAGCTGTTTTATCGCTCCGACCAAATCCCGGATAACTGTGTCATATGATTCTCTAGTTCTCTGATCTTTGTCGCGATCTGATTGTGGCCTGCCAGCATTTCGCGCATCCGCACAAATGCGCGCACCACGAATATGCTCATCTCTACCGCTTGATTGGAGTTCAAAACAGCTGCAACCATGATCGCGCCGCGTTCTGTAAATGCGTATGGAAGGGATCGTCTTCCACCACGTCCACTTTTTGCGGTTGCAATTTGCAACCGCAAAGATTTTTCTTCTGCCGCCCTGAGCTGAAATACAAAATCCGCAGGGAACCGCTGTTGATTGCGTTTCACCTGTTGATTAAGGCGTTTTACTGACACTCCGTACAATAAGGCCAGATCGGTATCGAGAATCACTCGTTGCTGGCGCAGTATCACGATTCTTGATTCGACGGGAATCGCGAGCGCCTGTGATCGTTTCGTCATAGTTAACTCGCATTACGATTGAGGTTGCAAATTGCAACCTCAATCCGAGATCAAAAATGTGGCTATCTTACGTCGAATTACGTTGAACGAACTCAGAATTCCCGAATTGGGAGAACGCTTTAGGTGACGCTGACTTCGGTGTAGGTGCCATATACTTCGCGCAACGCCTCGCAGATCTCGCCCACCGTTGCGTAAGCCCGCACTGCGTCGATGATGTATGGCATTGTGTTGGCTGAGGAAATGCCGTTTGCATCTCCTCTTGGTTCCTGGGCAGCGGCTTTTTTCAGAGCATCGAGTCGGCGAGCAACTTCATCGCCCGAGCGGCGAGAACGCAGTGCCTTCAATTTCCCCGTTTGTTGCCGCGCCACAGACTCATCGATGTATAGAATGTGCGGGGATTCTTCTTCGATAACAAATTCGTTCACACCAACCGTGATTTTTTCTTTCGCTTCGGCCGCCCGCTGGTATTGGTAGGAGGCTTCCGCGATCTCTTTCTGAGGATAGCCACGCTCGATCGCCTTTACCATCCCACCCATGGCATCAAGCTTATTGAAGTAATCAAATCCGCCTTGTTCCATTTGCAATGTCAGACTTTCCAGGAAATACGACCCTCCCAGTGGGTCGATCGTCTGTGTCACGCCCGATTCATACGCAATGATTTGCTGTGTGCGAAGCGCAATCCGGGCCGCTTCTTCCGTGGGTAACGCTAAAGCCTCATCGTATGAGTCCGTATGTAACGACTGCGTGCCGCCCAGCACCGCTGCCAGAGCTTGCAAAGCTACGCGCGCTATGTTGTTCATGGGCTGCTGGGCGGGCAACGAGACACCTGCGGTCTGAGTATGGAATCGCATCAGCCAGGTGCGCTGGTTCTTCGCGCCGAAGCGGTTCTTCATCACCTGATACCAGATCTTCCGCGCGGCTCTATATTTGGCGATCTCCTCGAAGAAATCGTTATGCGCGTTAAAGAAAAAACTTAGCCGAGGGCCGAAGTCATCAACTTCGAGTCCACGCCGTAACGCCCATTCCACGTATTCGACGCCGTCATAAAGCGTGAACGCCAGTTCCTGCAGCGCAGTCGAACCAGCCTCGCGGATGTGATATCCGCTGATAGAAATCGTGTTGAATTTCGGGGTGAACTTGGAGCCAAATTCAAACGTGTCAATCACCAGTCGCATCGAAGGTGCCGGAGGGTAGATATATTCCTTCTGCGCGATATATTCCTTCAAAATGTCGTTTTGTAGGGTGCCCGAAATCTTCTTCCAGTCTGCGCCCTGTTTTTCAGCAACGACCAAATACATCGCCCACAAAACTGACGCGGGCGAATTGATGGTCATCGAGACAGTTGTCTTTTCGAGGTCGATACCGTCAAAAAGAATCTCCATGTCTTCGAGCGAATCAATGGCCACGCCGCATTTGCCGACTTCGCCTTCGCTCGCCGCGTGATCGGAGTCATAACCCATTAACGTCGGCAGATCGAACGCCACCGACAATCCGCTTCCGCCGCTCTGCAGTAAGTATTTGTATCGCTGATTGGTCTCTTCCGGCGACGCAAAACCGGAAAACTGCCGCATCGTGAACAGCTTGCCGCGGTAACCACTGGCATGAATGCCGCGCGTATAAGGGGCCTGCCCGGGGAAACCAAGATATTTTTCCGTGCTCCAGTCTTCCGGAAGATCGGCCTGCGTGTAGAGACGCCGAATTGGCACGCCAGAGATAGTCGTGAATTGAGCGTGGCCGTGCTCGTCGAGATTTATGCCAGTGGCTGCGCCAATTGGTTTCTCGGGAGCTTTCTCCAGCGTTGGCGCCAGGGTTTTTTCTGCCCATTGCTTTTCCGCTTCGGATGGATGGCGTCCCTCAAATACATCGGCAATTGGGCTTTCGGCAACTTGTGGCACCTTATCTTTCGGCATGATGGCTCCCTCGACCAAACACTTCATTTTACGGCATATCGCGCCGGGAGTAGAGCTGAGACTTATCCGGATTTCCGGCTCAGTTCCCAAATCTTGGCATATTTCCAGGAAACATAAACCGAATGGTAAAGATGCAGCAGCAACCCTTCGCGGCCATCCAGAAAGCCCAAACGAATGAAGTAGTTGTAAATAAATGTCAGCAGCGGGCGAATCGCGATGTCTGCAAAACTGAATCCGCGACGGCCCTGAGCGACGGCATACTCTGCTCCCTGCGACGAATAGCTATTCATGTGGTCAATGTAGCCGCGCAGGGTCGGATAGGCATAGTGCAACATCGCATGCTTCAACTGCGCTGTCGGGCCTGTTACTTTGATCGTCGGATGAGCGCCATATTCCTCGAACTTGCCGGCGCCGCGACGAATTAATCGTAACTTTGGATCCGGATAAAAGCCGCCATGTTTGATCCAACGGCCGAGAAAGAAGTTTTTGCGCGGGATATAAAATCCTTGAAGATCGTCGTCGAATCCGTATTTGAGTCCTCTATTTCTTAACTCGACAGAGGCTCCGTCGGTATCTACTGGAAACCCGTCTCGCTGCCATCGCGCGATTCCGTCAAACACCCACGTAATTTCATCGGCCAATTCCGGTTCCAGCGCCTCATCCGCATCCAGCTGCAAAACCCAATCGCAGGAAGCCTTTTCCATCGCCGAATTCTTCTGTCCGGCAAATCCCTTCCACTTTTCGGCAAATATCTTTGCCCCATAAGACTTGGCAATCTCAAGCGTCCGGTCCGTCGAGCCCGAATCCACGACGATAATTTCGCCCCCATCGCGTACTAGCGGCATCACGCTGTCAAGCGTCCGCGGCAGGTTCGCCTCCTCGTTTTGGGTGATTAAGACGACCGAGAGTTGCACGGGGAAAGCATACAGCGAAACAAGCGCGGCGGAAATTCACGCCGAGGTTCCAAAGTCGCACAATCTACGCAATAACGCATCCAATTCGCCCTCACTATAATCAATATGAAGCAACTTCTCCCATGGATTTCAAACTAGTAAGCCCCTACAAGCCGCAAGGCGATCAGCGCCAGGCCATCGAATCTCTCGTGCGCGGACTCGCCGACAGGGAACAGCATCAGGTCCTGCTTGGCGTCACCGGCTCCGGGAAGACCTACACCATGGCCAAGGTGATCGAACAGCTCAATCGCCCTTCGATCGTGATGGCGCACAACAAAACGCTTGCCGCTCAGCTTTACCACGAATTCAAGAATTTCTTTCCCCATAACGCCGTTGAATACTTCGTTTCTTATTACGACTACTACCAGCCCGAAGCCTACGTTCCCGCCGCCGACCTTTATATCGAAAAAGAAAGCACCATCAATGACGAACTCGACAAACTGCGCCTCTCCGCTACGCGCTCTCTCTTCGAGCGGCGTGACGCGTTAATCGTCGCGTCCGTCAGCGCCATCTATGGTCTCGGTTCGCCCGACGCTTATTACGGCATGATGCTCTTTCTCGAAAAAGGCCAGAGGATCAAGCGCGAAGACATTACCCGCAAGCTTGTTGACATTCTCTACGAACGCACCAACGAAAATTTCCGCCGCGGAACTTTCCGTGTCCGCGGCGACGTTATCGAAATATTCCCCACTTACGACGACATGGCTTATCGGGTCGAACTTTTCGGCGACGAGATTGATTCGCTCTCACAGATCGATCCTCTCTTCGGCACTGTGAAACAGAAATATACGCGGCTGCCGATTTATCCCAAGACGCATTATGTAATGTCGGAAGAGTCGCGCACCTCGGCCGTGCATTCGATCAAAGCCGAACTGGCCTGGTGGGAAGTCGAACTCGAAAAGCAGGGCCGTCTCGTCGAAGCGCAGCGCATACATCAGCGGACGATGTATGACCTCGAAATGATCAAGTCCGTCGGCTACTGCCACGGCATTGAGAACTATTCGCGCCACTTTACCGGACGCCTTCCTGGCGAGCCACCGCCGACGCTGCTAGATTATTTTCCTCGCGATTATCTGATGTTCATTGACGAATCTCATCAGACCGTTCCGCAGCTTCACGGCATGTATCACGGCGACCGTTCGCGCAAGGAAACGCTCGTCGAATACGGATTCCGCATGCCCTCGGCTCTCGATAATCGTCCTCTGACATTCGAAGAATTCGAGCACCGCATGGGCCAGATGATTTACGTCTCGGCCACACCGGGACCGTATGAGCTGACGAAATCAGCAGGCGTGGTCATTGAACAAATCATTCGCCCAACAGGGCTAGTCGATCCGCCAGTCGAAATTCGTCCT
>JBEKTR010000068.1:0-14640 GCA_049515835.1 Terriglobales bacterium | reverse complement strand
CACCGTTCATGCGAAAACTTGCCAGCCACGCACTCGCCAAAAGAATGACCGCGGGATAACACTCCAGCGTGTATCGCGGTTCCGGGTTCTCCAGCGTCCCTAGAAAAAACGAGCGCATAAGGACGAACAGGAGCAAAACTCCCAGAGGTTGAACGAACTTCCCTTTCAGCAGCCCAACTACAGAAGCCGCGATGTAAGCCAGGTTCACCACTCCCAGCGCGATCATGAGCGCGAGCCATTGCGCATCTTCGTCAAATTCCCACCAGCGGCTATTGCACGGTAACTTCTCCGTGCGCGGACGCAGCCACATATCGGCGATGCGCAGGGCAGGCAGCCAGAAGTAGTACCTCGCCGGCGCGCTATGGACACGTTGCGCCGCCAATGCCGCAAACCCCCCATCCAGTGCGGGAGATACGTCCAATTCGTGGTTGTACTCACCGATTAACTCGAGGGTCTGCGCTTCTTGCCTCGGAGAATCGAACGTCCTCGATGGAAGCAGGCTGGCGTCAATCGCTCCTCCGGGCACGTTCCAGTAAATCGCCTCCGTGGAGGAGTAATCGGCGATCCAGGTCTTCATCCAGCGGTTGAAGCCCATCGGCACATACTCATCCTGCGCGGTCGCATAGCGCGGCGCCAATGGTTCAAACTGGTGCATGGTTCGCCAATTACGGAGCGTCCACGGCGCGAGAGGCGCGATTGCAAAAAAAGCAATCAGTAGGATCGCTTCGAATTGCACTCCCAGATTTTTCGAAGAGACGTGAGTCTGCATGCTTCGCGCCCAATCACGCAGAAATAAGTACGCCAGATAAACTTCAATGGCCGCGAGCAGCAGCCCACCATCGGGACGAAGCAGAATCGCGGCCCCAATAGACAAGCCGCACCCTGCCCAGATCAGCGAGTGCCTTTCGCCGCGGGTTGGCAGCTCCAGCCGTGAAAATCCAACTACAAACAAATCAAACGCGAGCACTGTGAAAAATATCTCCAGCGTCTCTGAGAGCGGCGCGGAGACGTAATCGGCAAGAAACGGACATAGCGCCGCCAACAAAAATGCTGCCCGCGCGGCGCGTTCTGAAATCAATCGCCGCGCCAGATCTGCAATCAAGAAGCAGGTGCCCAGGTCGAAAAACATTTGCACGAGGAGCGCTGCGCGGTAATGCTCCATGCCGAAGACCCGAAAAATCACCGCCAAAAAGGCGGGATAGCCCGGCAGGCGAATATAAGTCGGCACGATACCTTCGGCTTCCGTTACTCCGTAGACACCGTGTTGCAGCCAGTTCTTGGCTATGTCGCCATAAATGTAGGAGTCGTTTGTTAGCCGGGCGAAAAAGAAAATGAAAATCAGGCGCAGCACAAGACCCGCGGCAGCCGCGGCTAGAAAGAATCTCTTGTGCTGACGCATGAGTTCGAGCACTTTGGCAGCATATCGCGTTTTCCCGCATACTTAAGCAGGTTCTAATCCGCAAGTGCTTTCTGGGTTACCGAGAAAAGGAATTACCGCGCTAAAAGCGCAGGGGTCGGGGCTCGCGACGCAGATTAGGCGAACAACTCTACAGGACAGCTTGCATTGACGCTCCCTACCCCGCAGCTTAGGATGAAAGTACCTCATTCTGCATGGGCAAACCAATCTTTTATGATCCCCGGCAGGCGCGCTGGAGGCGCTTGCGGCGAATTTTTGACTCGCTGGCCATCATGCTCAGCCTGCTGGTCGTTTTTTTCGCCTACTCGGCCGTGCGCGATGAACCCTTGCCGGAGTTATTGCTGCCTCTCCAGAAGCGCTCTTTTCATGCATTGAGTGAGCGGGAAAAGGAAAAAGCCAAGGAACACCGCAAGAAGCAAGCCCTCGCGCGTGGCCACCGTAATCTGAAATCTGCGCCTTCGCAGGTGAAGTTGAATAGCGATGAGGGCGTCCGCGCTGCATTCTATGTCTCCTGGGACGCCGCCAGTTTTTCATCCCTCCGCGAGTATGCCCGCCAGATTGACTTGCTCTATCCCGAGTGGCTGCACGTGCTTTCGGCTGATGGTCGCCTCCAGGCTGTGGATGAGCAGACCAATGACCTCTTCGATGTGATTCAGCAATCCAGCGTTCGCCCGGTGGATTCGAAAGTCATGCCTTTTCTGAAGGCCGAAAACACGGGCATGGAAGTCTTTCCGCTGGTCAATAATTTCGACGGCTCGAACTGGATAGACATCAGCGCTTTTCTCAAGAATTCTGTTTCGCGCGCGCGCTTCCGCCAGCAAATCGCTCAATTTCTGGCCAGCGACAAGTATCGTGGCCTAATGGTCGATTTCGAGGATTATCCAGTCCAGGCGTATCCCGCTTATGTCGAACTGTTGAAAGAACTCGCGGGCGACCTCCACGCCAAAGGCATGAAGCTCTATGTCAGCGCCCCAGCGAATACGCCCGAATATCCGTATGCGGCCGTAGCCGCCGCGATCGATGGCGTGGTGCTCATGAACTATGACCAGCACGATCCGGAGCACGATCCCGGCGCGGTCGCGGGACAGGAGTGGTTCACAAAGAATCTGGTCGCGGCGAAAAAGTCCATACCCCCCGACAAGTTCATCTGCGCTATCGCCAATTATGGCTATGACTGGGTGCATAAACCGAAAAACGGCGTTCTTCCGCCCGGAGTAAAGAACTTCAACGTTTCCGTGCAGGACGCTTGGTCCACCGCGCGCGATTCCGAAGCGGATGTCGATTTCGACGATGACAGCAGCAACCCCCACATCCAGTATGTGGATGAGCACAATCTCGATCACGATGTCTGGTTTCTCGACGCCGTGACTGCATTAAACGAGATGCGAGCCGCACAAAATCTAGGCATAGAAACCTTCGCACTATGGCGGCTTGGCTCGGAAGACCGCTCTCTATGGAGAGTCTGGGATGTCCCCGGCGACCCCGACGCCCCCAACAAACTGAAAGATGTCCCTCCGGGTCAGGATGTAGATATGGAAGGCCAGGGCGAAATCCTGCGCATTGAAGCCCGGCCCGCGGACGGAGCCCGCACCATCAAGCTCGATCCCTCCACGAATCTGATCACGGACGAAAACATTGATCCTTTGCCGCAGAATTACCGCGTTGGGCGCTACGGTTACAACCCACACGAGGTCGCATTTACGTTTGACGATGGCCCCGATCCCGAATGGACGCCCAAGATTCTCGATGCCCTGAAAGCGAACAATGCTCCCGCAACATTTTTCTTAATCGGCATTCAAGCCGATAAATTCGGTGGTTTGACCACGCGCATCGTGCGGGAGGGTCACGAAATTGGCAATCACACCTTCACCCATCCCGACATCAGCAACCTTTCCGGCCGCTATATGAAGCTGGAACTGAATCTGACCGAGAAGCTTTTCGCCAGCCGCTTGGGGCTGCGAACAATTCTGTTTCGTCCGCCTTATTCGATTGACGCCGAACCCGATACCGAAGACCAAGTTCGTCCGCTCGAATTTACCCAGGACATGGGCTACGTCACCATCGGCGACAAAATTGATCCCAACGATTGGCGCGACGATCCGCGTCCCACGGCCAAAGAAATAGCCGACCGCGTAATCGAACATCTGCCGCCATGCGCTCCCAGCGATCGCTTTTGCGGTAGCGTCATTTTGCTGCACGACGGCGGCGGCGACCGCAGTCAAACCGCTTTGGCGGTGCCCATGATCATTCAAGCCGCGCGCGCCAAGGGTTTGCAGATCGTCCCTCTCTACCAATTACTCGGTAAGACCATGGCGGACGTCATGCCGCCCATCCCTGCTAACGAGCGCTGGGCGGCGCGCCTGACTTGGGTGGGGTTCTGGCTCTTTGACGCCGGGATTAAGCTCATCACCTGGATCTTCATCCTCGGCGACATCCTCATGACGGGCCGTCTGCTCTTCGTGGGCGTCTTCGCCGTCTATGACCGTGTGCGCACTCCGCACCATATTCGCGCGGCCGGATCGGCTGTCACGGGCTATCTGCCGAAAGTTGCCGTGCTGGTTCCTGCATATAACGAAGAAAAAGTCATTGAACGAACCATCCGCTCGGTGCTCGGATTGCAGTATCCAAACCTGCGTGTAATCGTGATCGATGACGGATCGACTGATCGGACATTGGAGGTTGCGCACGCTGCCTTCCCGACCGAGCAGGCGTCAGGCCAGGTCCTGATTCTCACCAAACGCAATTCCGGCAAGGCGGAGGCGTTGAATTTTGGTCTTGAACACTTGACCGACGAAGAGATTTTCGTCGGCATCGACGCCGACACAGTGATCGCTCCGGATGCCGTGGTCCGTCTGGTACCGCATTTCGCCGATCCCCAAGTCGGCGCGGTCGCGGGCAACGCCAAAGTCGGAAACCGCGTCAACCTCTGGACGCGCTGGCAGGCGCTTGAATATATCACCAGCCAGAATTTCGAACGCCGCGCCCTGAACACGCTCGGCGCAGTGAGCGTCGTTCCTGGCGCCATCGGGGCGTGGCGGGTTTCCGCAGTGCGCGAAGCCGGCGGATACCATACCGACACCGTCGCCGAGGACGCCGACCTGACCATGGCCCTGTTACAACTCGGCTATCGCGTCGAATATGAAGACCTCGCGCTCGCCTTCACCGAAGCCCCCACCAATGCCAATGGCCTCATGCGTCAACGCTTCCGCTGGTCGTTCGGTATTTTGCAGGCCGTCTGGAAGCATCGTTCTGCCTTTGCTCGGAAGGGCGCGCTCGGCTGGGTTGCGTTGCCCAACATCGTCATCTTTCAGATTTTGCTGCCGCTAGTGTCGCCCTTCATTGACATCATGTTCATCGTGGGCGCGCTCTGGTATTTCGTGCAGAAATACTTCCATCCGGACTCGACCGACCCGGCCAGCTTCACTCGCCTGGTGATCTTCTTCGGCGTATTTTTGATCATTGACTTCATCACTTCGGCGATTGCTTTCGCGCTCGAACGCCGCCAGCCCGAAGCCCGCGAAGACGGATGGTTGCTCAGTCAGGTTTGGTTGCAGCGTTTCGCCTACCGGCAGGTCTTTTCTGTCGTCTTGTTTAAGACTCTCAAACGCGCCATCAAAGGCCAGAAGTTTGCCTGGGACAAACTCGAGCGTACCGCCGCCATGACCCATCAGCCCCGGAGTAAAGAAAGCGAAGAACCGGTGAAAGTCCCGTAGCCTTCGCGGTGCTACAATTTCAGATGTAGCAATTCATTGCTACTTCCCACAGCCAGATCGCATCCATATTTCGAGGTCTTTCATGGCAATTTTAGAAGCACCTGTCCGCCACCAGATCAGCATTCATTCCGGCGCATTCGTCAATGAGCCTTTTGTCGATTTCGGCAAAGATGAGAATTCCCGCAAAATGCGCGCCGCCATCGAGAGAGTGCGCGGCCAGCTTGGCCGTGAGTACGACCTGATTATCAACGGCAAGCGCGTGAAGACCGATGCGAAAATCAAATCGTTGAATCCTGCAAAGCCGTCGCAGATCGTTGGCATACATCAGAAAGCCGGAAAAGAGCACGTCGAGCCGGCGATGAACGCTGCACTGGCCGCGTTCGAAACCTGGAGCCGCACTCCCCTGGAAGAACGCGCGAGCTTGCTTTTCCGTGCCGCCGACCTGCTTCGCGAGCGCAAATTCGAGTTTATGGCTTGGCTCATATTCGAAGTCAGCAAGAACTGGGCCGAAGCCGATGCTGATATCGCCGAAACCATCGATTTCTTGGAGTTCTATGCCCGCGAAGCCCTGCGTCTTTCGCAAGCGGAAACGCCCGTCCAGCTACCCGGCGAGCGTGATCGCCTCATGTACATTCCGCTGGGAGTAGGCGCTGTCATTCCGCCCTGGAACTTTCCTTGCGCCATCATGGCGGGCATGACGGTGGCTTCCATCGTTTGCGGAAACACCGTCGTTCTGAAACCTTCCAGCGACTCACCGACCATCGCCGCCAAGTTCATCGAACTTCTCGAAGAAGTCGGCATGCCCGAAGGCGTAGTAAATTTCTGCCCTGGCGCAGGCGCGAGTTTCGGCGATGCTATCGTTTCACACCCGCGAACTCGCTACGTCGCTTTCACCGGCTCGCGTGAAGTTGGCTTGCATATCAACAAAAGCGCGGCCACGCAGGCCCCCGGCCAAATCTGGATCAAGCGCACCGTGCTCGAAATGGGCGGTAAAGACGCCATCGTCGTGGACGCCGACGCCGACATCGATTCCGCGGTCGAAGGCGTGGCCTCGGCGGCATTCGGTTTCCAGGGTCAGAAGTGCTCAGCCTGCTCGCGAGCCATCATCGACGAACGCATCTACGACAAGTTCATCGAGAAGCTCAAAGCTCGCGTGGAAAAGATTCAGGTGGGCGACCCGGCAGAGAACGCCAACATGGGCGCCGTCATCAACGAGGGCTCGATGAATACCATCCTGGGTTACATTGAGCAAGGCAAAAAAGACGGGCGTCTTCTCACTGGAGGTGGACGCGCGGCCAATGCTGGCGACGGCTATTTCCTGCAACCGACCGTCTTTATTGACATTCCGGCGAGATCGAAACTCGAGCAAGAAGAAATCTTTGGCCCTGTGCTCGCCGTCATTAAATCAAAGAGCTTCGAGCACGCCATGGAAATCGCCAATGACACGGAATTCGGCTTGACCGGCGCAGTTTATACCAAGAACCCCGACAAGATCGATTATGCCATCCGCGAATTCCACGTGGGCAATCTCTACATCAACCGCAAGTGCACCGGAGCCATGGTCGGCGCCCATCCCTTCGGCGGATTCAACATGTCCGGCACCGACTCCAAAGCTGGCGGCCCCGATTACTTGTATCTCTTCACCCAGGCCAAATCTGTCGGCGTGAAAATATAAGTTTCAATGATCCCGTCCTTCGGGGCGGGATCATCGATCATGGTGTGAACTTGAAAGCCACTCCAGGAAATCCGAAACCACTCATTCCGCTGGTAGTTCCATATAAATTTCCCTGCGAATCTAGCACCAGACCACCAAAAGGCGCGCCTCCATCGCCGAATCCTGCGAAACTGTAGAGCACATGCTCTTTTCCAGTCGTATCGAGCTCATAAATCGTTCCGAGCCCGTAAGCGCCGCCCTCAACCGTTGTGCCGTAAAAATTTCCTTGCGCATCCTGCTCCAGACCACCATAAGGAAAATAGCCGTCTGCGTTGTTGTATTGAAAAGTGTACAGAATGTCGAATGCGCCAGAGGGCTCGAGTTTGAAAATGTCGCCGGGCGCCAGAGTCGTTGTTCCGTAGAGATTTCCAGCACTATCGCGAATTAAACTTCCTCCTGGGCTTGGCCAACCTGTCTCATACAACTGCGGAAACGCAAACAAAATCGTTTCGTGGCCACTAGGATCAATTTTGAAAATCGTGCCGCAACCAGGTACGCAGAATTCATTGCCACCACCATATTGCGTCGTGCCATAAAGATTTCCATCTGAATCGATTGTCAGTCCCGCGCTGGGATTCTGCCCATCTCCCCCGCCCATGAAGTTATAAAGGACCGTTTCCTTGCCTGTCTTATCGATTTTAAAAACAGTTCCACATCCAAACGGTGCACATCCCGTTCCTCGCAAATATGTGGTCCCATAAAAATTCCCTTTGCCGTCCGAGATAAGTCCCGCGTAGGGGAAACCGCCCTCGGCGCCTCCTGCTAGGCTTAGTGAAGCGAATGCGCCTTTCGGGCTGATACGAAAAAGAGTTCCGTTACCAGCCGTCCCGCCATCTTGAGTGGTGCCGTAAAGATTTCCGGCAGCGTCCGGGTAAAGGGCACCATAATACGGATTCGCCCCACTTGCCCTCGTCTGGCCGAAATTGTAGAGAATTTTTTCGTTCCCGCTCGAATCGATTCTAAATATCGTTCCACACCCGTTCAGACAAGCGAGCGATGCACCGCCGCCTTCCGTGGTGCCATATAAGTTCCCGGCCGCATCACGAACTAAACCCGCATACGGGTACGCACCATCTCCGCTTAATCCAGAGAACGTGTGCAAAATTGTGAGCGTTTGCGCACTGGAAAAATTGCAACCGATAATTATCGCCAGCGCCAGGGATGCTTTGACAGCGGTGCGCACAGATACCATTTGCATGGATATACTCCGAGGGGATAATGTCCACGCCGCGTCGGGGGAACGCGACTACTTGTGGCTTGATGATTTTATCTACTACGATCCATCGGTCAAGATGAAAATTTGTGCACACCTAGTGGCAGTTGGCATTGTCGGCATACTCACCGCTCACCAGCATCGTTACCAAAAACGTGCTGCAATCGGCAATCTTCAGCCGCAACGGATCGCTCTCAGTCGAAGCCGGATTAATAGACGGTTCCGCATTGAGTGATTGAATCGTGGCCTGCGCCTGGGCGTCCCATTGCTTAACGTTGGTGAGTTCATTTCGTAACAGCTCGGCCGCTTTTTGATCGGATTCCGTTTTCGCCGCCAAGGAGGCCTGATCGAGGCTCTTCTGCGCTCTCACTTGATAATCTTGCAACCACGGGCCCAGCCAGTTCCCAGCCGCGACACCAAAGCGCAACGCCGACGCAATCCCCCCTCGCCACTCCCGCATGTCGGATAGCGTCGCGATTCCCGCCTGCGAAAATTCGCGCGATAATCCCACCGGCTTTTGCGCGGGCTGGACCGTGGCTGGCGCAGAACCCATTGTCAAAATCACTTTATTCGTTTCGAAGCGCACCGTGGCATCCACAGCTTGCGCGAAGGCTTCCACATCAACGTAAGATTTGCCGTTCATTTGCACAACCGCACCGGGACTGCTGCGACCGTTCACGATGAGTGTTTTCGCAGGCGCGGCACCTTGGGCCACAAGAACTCCCGGACACCAAAAAAACGTAAGCAACAAAGCGGAGGCATATCGGAAATAATGCTCCATAATTTTTCTCCTGATAAAAATGGACGAAATGAAAACGCCGGAGGCGCCCGCCTCCGGCCTATTTCACAAATCCTTCGCGTTACTTCCCTGCTTTGGCGTGTTCGTAGCGTTTATTGACTTCATCCCAATTGATGACGCCCCACCACGCCGTCAGATATTCCGGGCGCCGGTTGTTGTACTTCAAATAATAGGCATGCTCCCACACGTCGTTCCCGAAAATTGGATGCAATCCTTGCGAAATAGGATTGTCCTGGTTGGCCGTGCTCATCACCTGCAATTCCCCGCCCTTCAAAACCACCCAGGCCCATCCGCTGCCGAACTGTTTCGCGCCGGCATCGTTGAACTTCGTTTTCAAGTCGCCAAAGCTTCCAAACGCTTTCGTAATAGCCTGCGCAATCGCGCCCGTGGGCTCGCCGCCGCCCGCCGGCTTCATAATCTTCCAGAACATCGAGTGATTTACGTGCCCGCCGCCATTGTTTCGGACAGCTCCACGAATATCTTCCGGAATCGCATTCAAATCGCGAATCAAATCTTCCGCTGACTTCAACTGCAAATTCGGATGTTTCTCCAGTGCCGCGTTCAGGTTCTTCACGTATGCGGCGTGATGCATGTCGTGATGCAGCTTCATCGTCGCGGTATCAATCACAGGTTCCAGGGCAGAGTAGTCATAAGGGAGAGCGGGTAATTCATGCGCCATAATTTCTTCCTCCAGATTTCGGAATTTCAGATTCGTTTATATAAACTATTGTCCAACAATTCCTGCGGGATTGCACGTCGGCACAACCCCAGTTTCGTCGCAATCTTCCTGTAGTATCGCGTCTGGTGCGCGCCATTGAGTCGGCGTCCAACTTCGACGAGAATGTTGCAAGCTGCTTGGGGGCGCACGGTCATCGCATGAACGAATCGCGATACAACTCAGACCCAGCCGTCAGGCGAAGGTTTCCACGTTACAAAGTCGATCTCCGACTGGATGTGCGTGTCTTTCGCGACGGGCAGAATATTTCCCTCTGGGGGCGCTCGACCGAACTGAGTGAAGACGGAGTCGGGGCAACGCTCACCTCGGAAGTGGAACCCGGCGAGGTCGTCTGGCTAGAATTAACGCTCCCGGCGCCGGCCCGCGCGGTCAAAATTCGAGCACTCGTGCGTTATCGCGACGGCCTGCGCCACGGTTTGGAATTCTTGGCCCGCAACCCGGAACAACGCGAAGCCCTCCACCGGATCTGTCAGTCCCTCGACGCAAATCAGTAAACACCTTTACAATTTTTGACATCAAACCCGTTGTCGGCATGCAACTTTTAATCGCTAGCAGGGTTATGATGGACTGTAGAAAAACGACCCAACTAAAAGGAGTCAACCGGTCTAACGACTGTGGACACACTATGAAAACTCTATTTCTGCCTTTGGCTCTACTACCTCTCATGTTTGCAGCCGGCTGCGGCGGCGGTCCTTCCGGTTCCGGCGGCGGCGGCACTGGTACTTTTTCCAACTCCAGCCTCAATGGCCAATACGCTTACCGTTTGACCGGCCTTTTATACAACTCCAATGGCTCTACCTCTTCCTACGCAGAGGCAGGCACGTTCAGCGCCGACGGCGGCGGACACATTACCGCTGGCGTGGATGACTTAGTGGTCGGCGGCACGGCATTAGCGACTTCGACGTCCGTCACGGGTACTTATAGTGTCAATGGCGATGGTACCGGCAGCATCACTCTGAACAACGCTGGCTTGGGCACGGAAACTCTCGCCATCACTCTGGCAAGTTCATCGAAGCTTTACATCATTGAGCAAGATCCCGCGAATACTTTCGGCGTAGCCGAACTGCAAAGTTCTTCCACCCTGACCACAGTTCCCAGCGGAACATTCACCTTCCGCATTCATGATCAGGGCACGGCCTCACGGGCGGGCGCATTCACCGTGAATGCCGGAACGATCGCCGGCAGCGAAGACCTGCTCGCGGGCGGAAATCTCGATAACGGCACCGGTGCGCCCTTGCCCATCACCGGTTCACTTCTCACGCCCACCGGCGGCCGCGGCACCGGCTCCTTCAACGATGGCCTTAGTACAGTGCAATTTGTTTATTACGTCGTGGACGCCAACAACATCCGCATCTTGCGCACCGACTCTGGTCTGGTCAGTTTGGGCCGCGCCGAAACCCAAACCGGCACCTTCACCAGCAACGCAGCCTTTAAAGGCAGCTATGCTTTCGGCTCCCGCGCCGATGACACCTTCTCCATCAACGGCCAGAATACGGTCGGCGTCATTACTGCCGATGGCAATGGCGCCATCACGGGCGGCGCCTATGACGCTGTGATCGACGGAAGTCCCGTGTCCAATGCCGCCATCACCTCAGGCGGCACATACACGGTAGGTCAAGACGGCAGCGTTGTAGTAAATTTCACCACCAGCACCGGCGCCAGCATCCAGCAGATTTTCTGGCTGGTCAGCCCAAGCCGGGCTTTCTTTCTAACCAATGACTCGACCAAATACGAAGACGGCATCGCCGATCTGCAACAGTCCAGCTCCTTTACGAATACTTCCATCAACGGCCAATATGCCTTCGTGATGGACGGTTTTGTTGTAAGCACCGCCAACATCGACCGCGTGGGCTGGATTAGCGGGGACGGCGGCGGCAACATGAGCTGGTACGAAGGCGTGAACTCGAGCGGTACGTATGGCAATCCGGGAACGTTGACCGGCACATACTCTGTTGCTACGAACGGTCGGGCCACGGCTACCATCAACGGCCTGTCACAGGGCAGCAATGACCTGGTCTTCTATCTCGTTTCGGGCAGCCAGGCCTATATCCTGCAGGACTTCTCCGGCTACGAGGTCATTGGAGCCATGGACTTGCAGTAACGGACTGAGTTGCCATAAAGCCTTAGTGGAGTATGAGAAATACTCCGCTAAGGCTTTTATTTTCAATATTTTATACTTACATATACCTCCAGGCGCCTCTCGCATCTCGCCTTATTACCCCGATTCTGGGACAATAACAATACAGGCCCCTAGTCGCCTTCGAGCCAGACCATGAGCCCGGAAAACCTGACCATCTCGACCGAAGTCCAAGCACCCGAAGTTCGTAACCAGATGCAATCGGCTAGGCCCGGCCCTCTGCAAGGCTCCGTCCTCGTCCTCATTCAGTTCGACGTCTGCGAAGAAATCCGTCTCGACAAGCTGCGCGAGATTTTCGGGGCCCGCACCCAGGCCCAACCTAACTTCAAGCATCCCTCGCCCGGCTATGTTCGTTACCAGCGCCCGCCGGTGCTTGAGCCCATCGAACCCCTTGTGCTCGAAAGCGGCGAACAACTTCAAGGCCAGATCAAGTATTACGACTACGGCGTCCTCAGCGTTGTCTTTGAGCTGCCCTTCTCTGGCGATTGGGACAAACTGGTTCAACTCGGCAGCCGCTGGGTCTCAGACGTTGATTTTTCCGCTCACGCCTCGCGCATTGTCCGGCAAAAACTTCAAAGCTCAGCGCCCGCGCTCATTAAGCCCTACACGGAGTGGCTGAGCGAAGATTATTTCATCTTCCACCTGCGCGAAGTTGCCGGAATTTCCACTGCCAACGAATTGGTACAAAAAGAAGGCGCTCGCATTGCGCAAATCGTCCGCGGCGAAACCGCCGAACTTTCCGACGGTGAGCGTAACGAAATTTTGCAATCGCAAATTTCCTACTATCCGAATGACTTGGCCGTGATCGGCTGGAACGCAGCTTTTGTTTATGACACGCAAGCCGGCGCTGAAACCGCCATCCAATTGCTCGAATACGCCAATTCCCAGTTACTGGAATTCCGCCATTATGACGACCTGCTCACCACGCAGCTCGAAGGCGTTTATGACTTTCTCGAAACGGGTGGCACCGGCCTCTGGTCGCGCTGGCGCACAGCGCGCGCCGCTACCAAACTCCACACCGTCCTGCTCGATGTAAACGAACTCACCGAGCGCGCCGACAACGCCATCAAGTTCCTCAGCGACATGTTTTCCGCACGCCTCTACAAAGTCGCAGCCTCAAAAGTCGGTGTTCCCGACTACAAAGATCTCGTTCAGCAAAAACTCCAGACCGCCGAAGAGCTTTACCGCTTCATGGTGGACCAGTTCAACCAGAGCCGCGCCTTCATCCTCGAATTAATGGTCGTCGTCATCCTCGTCATCGAACTGATTTTCTTCTTCCGCGGCCACCCCATCTAAGTCTTACCCGCACTCGCCACTATTTATAGGACTTCCTTCTCTATTGACTATGCCTGGGTTCGCGAATATAGTTCGCGCAACTCTGACGGCTTCCGCCAGTGACTCTCCAGGATGCGCAACACATGAGGAGTAAGACAATGCCTGCCCAGCCGGTGTCCGTAAGCCACAATTCGACGCGAAACCCGAAGCGCCTCAATGTCAGCTTGAACAGGGCTCTTTTGTCTTATGTGACCGCTGCCAGCGCTGCTGGCGGTGCACTCTTGGCGAACTCGCGGGCTGCAAATGCGGAAATCGTTTATACGCCCGTCAATACCCCCATTACGGTTGGCACTCCCGTTTCTCTCGACCTTAATAATGACGGCATCGTTGACTTCGTACTGAGCAATAACTACGGCTTCTTTAACCGACACACCAGCTGCACCGTCTGCTCGCGCTTCGAACACGCTTCTCTTAAAGCCACTCCAGAACAACCGGGAGATGCAATCTGGGGCATTACCAGCGCTACTCACATGGTGCAGTCCAATGCGCAACCGAGGGTGCGGAAGCAGAGGAAGCAGACAAACAAGACGCAAGAGGAGGCTATACCTCTACCTTGGGGCGTGGTCGTTGGGGATGGCCCGGGTAGAAAATTTGAGTCCGAAGCCCTGGTCATGGATTCGGCGAATTACTCCTACTTCTTCAGCAACTTCCGCTCCACTCAGACTTTCGGTGCATGGGGCAAGAATCGCCGACTGACTGGCCCCTATCTCGGGTTCAAGTTCATGATTGGCGGCGAAGTCCATTATGGCTGGGCCCGAGTTGCAGTTAAGGCAGACCTGTTCTCCATTACCGCAACCTTGACCGGATACGCCTACGAAACCACTCCCAACCAGATGATCCTTTCCGGCTTCACTTCCGGAAACGTAACCCAATCCACGGAGCAAGACTCTTCGATTCCAGAGGCGAAAGCTGCTCAGTCTGCCACTTTGGGTCAGTGAGCCCAGGGCGCCATCGGTCTGTCAACCTTGCGCGCGAATCAGCCCGCGCCGCCAAATAATCAAAAACTCGGCGGTGTCCCATTCAAGCCGCTTCTTGACTTGGCGGAGAATGAAAGCCCCCCGTCACTTTCAAATTAAGGACCGTTACCCCCGAGAGTGAGCTTGTAGATCACTCCGCATCCGTCATACAAGAAGCACTCTGAGCCACCACCCTGCGCTGCGCCAAAAAGACTGCCCAACCCATCCAACGTAATACCGTTACCGCCCGGGTCCGAGCCATCGCTGCCTCCAGTGAAAACATGCAACGTAATTTCCTTCCATTCTCCCCTTCGCGTCGGTGCGAGGGCATAGACTACGCCGCAATAATTGCAAGCGCTGTCTCCGCCTGATTCCGTCGTTCCAAAAAGATTGCCAAATACATCAATCGCCACCCTCGAGGCGGGCAATGCGCCGTCGAGCCCACCCTGGAAAGTATAAAGAATCCGTCCCTTCCATCCCCCGCCCCGCCGCGGAGAAATTTCAAACACCAAGCCGCATCCTTCGCCGAAGCTCTCGTTGATGCAGTTGGTATTGAGGCTGCCGCCGTGAAATGCTGCCCCATACAGATTCCCCCAACGATCCAGGGTCAGAGTGCCGGG
>JBEKTR010000067.1:0-14723 GCA_049515835.1 Terriglobales bacterium | reverse complement strand
GAATTTGCCAATCTCCGTGTAGAGGCGATCGACGTATGAAACCAACGTGAGCAGGCCGAGGAGCAGCAGGAATGAGACCGTAAATCCGATCATGCTTTCACTCCTCGCTTGCTGGGAAGAGGTAGGCACGACGCCTTGACTGTGCGTTCGATTAGACCTTCCGGTAATCCTAATGTCTTACGCAGCTGTTGCTCTTTGCGCGCCATTTGTCCGTTGTCATGCTCATGATCGTATCCGGCAAGATGGAGCAGGCCGTGCAAGATAAGGATTTTGATTTCATCGCTCGTTGTGTGTCCCAGCCGTCGCGCGTTTGTTGCCGCAATCTGCGCTGAAAGCGCCAAGTCGCCGCCGGTTTGTGCCGCGAACTCATTCACGGGCGGGAAGGAAAGCACGTCGGTCGGTTTGTCTTTTTGACGAAAGCGCAGGTTCAGTCGCCGCATCTCGCGGCTCGATGTGACGAGGATGCCGACGACCCCGGATAATTTCAGTTCGCGGCGCGCGCGAACTGCAAAACGAGATAGCCCCTGTGAACTCACGCCCGGGAGCGGGATTCGCACAATGACCATAGTATGGAACGCGCTTTTGTGAAAACTCTAGCACCACAAATAAAACAGGAGAGTGCATCCGCACTCTCCTGGCGATTTCACTCTATTGCTCGGTTTCCAGTCTCATGGACGATTCTCGGACGCGAGACGGCGCGGCCCCAGCCGCATCCGGCGCCTTCGTTTCCAGCAATGACAATTGCTCGGAGACCTTCTCTTTGTGCTGATCGTAGGCGCGAACGATGCGCTGTACCAGGTGATGCCGCACCACATCGCCATCATCAAACTGGCAGAACGCAAGCCCTTCGACACTCTTGAGGATATCCATGGCCTCCACCAACCCGCTGCGACGCGCATTGGGCAAATCGATCTGCGTGATGTCGCCGGTAATCACCGCCTTCGAATTAAATCCCAGACGCGTGACGAACATCTTCATCTGTTCGGAAGTCGTGTTCTGAGCTTCATCCAGAATCACGAACGAATCGTTCAACGTACGCCCACGCATAAAAGCAATGGGGGCAATCTCGATGACATTTTTTTCCAGATAACGATCAATCTTCTCCGGTTCGAGCATGTCATAGAGGGCGTCATACAAGGGCCGCAAATAGGGGTCGATTTTCTCCTGCAAGGTGCCGGGCAGAAATCCCAGACGCTCGCCCGCTTCCACTGCGGGCCGAGCCAGGATAATCCGGCTGACACGTTTGGTGAGCAAAGCTGAGACCGCCATCGCCACGGCAAGATAGGTTTTTCCGGTGCCTGCCGGGCCGATGCCGAAGACCATGTCATGGCTCTCGATGGCATCGAGATAGCGTCGCTGGTTAATGCTCTTGGGTTGCACAGTCCGCCTGCCAAACGAACGCTGCTTTCCTGCTTCGGCCAGTCCACGAAGCGTTGCTTTGGGATCGGCAATCAAGACCCGCAGCAGGCTGTTCAGATCGCCATTATTAAAAGCATGGCCTGAACGCCGCAGATGGTCGTAGTCGGCGAACACCTGTTCAGCGCGGGCCACGTCCAATGGCGCTCCTTCGAGCTCAATGGAGTTCGAGCGAAGATCAATATTGATGTTCAGGCCATCTTCGAGAACATGCAGGTTTTCGTCGCGGGTACCAAATAGAGTTTCGATATTCGGGGAGAGCTCAATACTTTTTTTCATTCAGAGTCAGTTTTGGAGGCGGCTAAAGAGTGATTTAGCGGCGCGAGCAAACCGGATGCACGAACCGGGCATAAAAGCTTATTGTCTCCATTTGTGGGACCTGCCGAGACGCTGGTTGTCGAGGTGCTGCGCACTACCATTGAGTTTAGGGTAATCCGAACATGCGGCGGAGTCAATGTCGGCTGAAGTGATTGACCAAAGGCGACTTACTCCCGTAAACTAGTGTTTCGGTACTACCCGGAAGAACTCTTTCTGTGCGGAACATCCGGAGAGAAATCAGAAATCTAACGAAACGAAGGTAAACGACTTAGCATGGCAAACCACTTTTCTGCGCTCAAGCGCGCCCGCCAAACCGAAACCCGCACCGCCCGCAACCGGGCCAACACCTCGCGGCTGCGCAGCAGCCTCCGCGAACTCCGTGAAACCCTGGCGAAGGGCGACAAGACGGCTGCGGAACAGGTCTACCGCAAAACCGTTTCTGCGCTGGATAAAGCCATCCAGAAGGGTACTCTGCATGAGAATACGGCTTCGCGCTACAAGTCGCGCCTGAGCGCGCGCGTAAAAGCTCTGAAGTAAAGAACGTTTAGCAATTCGCATTTAGGCGGGCTGCGGCCCGCCTTCTTCTTTTGAGCTCCCTACCAGATTGTTCTGGGGTAATGCGCCGCAATCTCATCATCTGCGGATATGAGGTGCGCGAGCCCATTCGCCTTGGCTTGAGCCACGATCATGCGATCAAAAGGATCCCGCGTCCACTTTTCATCGAGCATAATATTCGCGACCGTGGCAAAGGGCAGATCGCAAACCCGCGCTCCGATTTCATGCTCGACCTTACTTAGCACGTCGCGCGCCGACAACCTGATCCGCGCCACTTCGTAAAGGTACTCCAACTCGATGAGCACCATGGGGGAAATCAGTATGTCTGTTGTGGTTTCAGCCAGCGAGTTCTGAGCTTTCCGGCTGATGCGCTTCAAGTCGCCCTGGGCAAGCCAAACTACAACGTTGGTATCGAGGTAAGCGATCACAGCGTTGACCAGTCACGCTCCCAAGCAGCAATCATCTCCTCTCGCAGCGATTGATCGGCCGACGCTCCAGTCGAAGGATTAATCACCTCTAACGGGGTAATCCGGCTAAGCCTGCTGTTAGCATTCCCGTCGGGAACAATTCGGAAACGCCGCCCCTTATGAGCAACCCAGACTTCGGCACCCGCCATCGCCTGATTTACGAGCTCGAATATTTTTTGCCGAAAGTGTGTGATTGAAACTTCCATGAGACGATTGTATCATGGCGTACATCCTCATATGTACGCCATGTACATGTTGGGGATCAGACGGGCAATTCTTCCTGCATCCAACCTTGCACTTCCGGCTTGGGTTCAGCGGTGAGATCAAGGACCAACTTCTCCAACACCATCCTCTTGCTGGGCGGGTTCGAGCGTACAGCAAGATCGGTTTTAGCCACGAGGCGGATGGCGCGTGTGAGCTCCCGCTTCGATTGATAGCGGCGGGCCTGTTTGATGATGTCGTCCGCTGCGAAAGGCGGTACACGAAAGCCCTGCCACAAGGCAGCCCACAGCATGCGCTGGTCACGAACATTGCGTTCCAGAATCACCAGCATCTGCCGGAATGTTTTGGCCAGCATGTAGAGGTGGCCAATAGCGGCTTCATCTCCATCACCGGTTGTCAGAATTGCATCCAGCATCTGCAAGGCGCGAACGCGGTCTTTGGCAGAAATTGCGTCGGTGAGCTCATACAGCGAGCGCTGTTTCGCCGCGAGCACCATGGTCTCGACATCGCCGAGCGTAACGCGCTTCTTCTCTCCGACATAGAGAATTAGCTTTTCCAGTTCGTTGCTGACCATCATCATGTCGCCGCCGAGCGCGTCCACCAGCTCGCGAGCAGCGTCGTTATCGATCTTTACGCCACGCAACGTGCCATACTCGCCGATCCAGCGCGCCGCTTCGTTTTCCTCTACCCGCGCCAATTCGACGATGGCGCAATATTGGCCCAGGGTTTCACGGATACGCTCGTAACGTTCTTTGTCCGTCATGTCCATGCGGCGCGCATCAGCGGGAATGCTGATATGGTCGGCGACAAAAATCAGCACTGCGTCCGGGTTCGGATCTTTGCAATATGCCTCAATCGCCGCCAGCTTCTCGTCATTCGAGCCGCGGCCATAGAGCGATTTGACACCGCGAACAAAAAACACCTGAAACGGCGCCATCAGTGAAGGTGTGCGGGCCCGATCCAGCACTTCGGCGAGGTCGGTCTCCGCGAGATCGAAGTCGAACAGACTGAAATCTCTTAGTTCAGCAGGTACCAGATGATCGAGAATCGCTTCCCGGCAGCGTTTGCGAAAAAAAACTTCATCCCCAACAAATACATACGCGGGCCGAAGTTTGCGTGCTTCCACTTCCGCAACAAACCGGTCGGCTTGGGCAAAGGCTCTCATATGGTCGCTAGAACCCTTCTATACCTCAGAACCCGTCTTTACTTAGAACCCCTCTAGAATATTGGAAACCAGGGTCTGCGCAAAGTCCCTTGAAAGGCGATCAAAAGCGGGGGAGTCTTCCTGAAAGAAGCTGTTTAACTCGCTTGAAACCTGATACTGTTCGCGAAACAAGTATGACGGATTTTCATACAAGACTTTTCCCGCTCGATCCGTCATTTGAATCTTGATGTTCACTACAACCAGTGCGCTGGCGGCACGCCCAGTTTGCGAATCGTAGGTCAGGGGCGTGGTGTAGGTCGCCAGTACGGTGCCACGGAGGGTTGCGTCGGCGTCGTCAGCCGCATCGTTCACTACGTGGTAGTGCGTGCGCGCGACCATTTCGCGCACCACGGCGGCCGTGAGACGTTGTTCAATTTTGTAGGTCTGCGTTTCGTTGACAAAAGATGGAATTGCGAGTGTCTTAACATTCTCCGGAATCGTCGTTGTGTGCCCCGCAGTGTGATACCCACAACTGGCGCACGCCAGAACTAACAGAATGAGGGATGACTGGAGCGCAAGCCACTTCATTGAATCTTGCCTTGCGGACGGCTGGCCGCCATCGTCTCCGCGCACTCGACTGCATTGGAAGCAGCTACGCGTAAATTGTCAGCCGCAACCCACAGCCAAAAACTGCCCGGCTGATTCGGCTCCGAGTTCACAGAAACCAGAATGTCTCCATGACCAGCGGCATTGACATTGCTCGGCGCTTCATCCGAACCGGTCGTCACCGAGACGTGCTCGCCAGTAAGCGCCTGCACAACTTCTTCGACGGCTGCATCCTTCGTTTCTACGTGCACGGCAAAGGCATATCCGTGAAAAATCGGCGCTTGCGCAACAAATACAGAGGGCGCGGGGGCTTCGCCCGCTATGCTCTTGTAATCGCGAAGGATTCGTTCCTGCACGCTGGCCAATGTTGGTTTCGCTTCTTCGCCGTAGCGGGAAACCATATTGAACGCGATCTGGACGTCGAAGACCTTCTTCGGCAGGGGTTGAAATGAAAGCAAATTCACCGTCTGCTCGTGGAGTTCGTCCATGCCTTTTTGCCCACGCTCAGAGGCCGGCTCAAGAATCGTCACGACGGGCCGCGAAGAAAGACCGGCTCTCTGCAAACGCAGTAGTAGCAGCGCCAACACGATCGCCGCAGGATGCGCGATCACTGCTGGCCCTGGCTGGAGCTGCACCGCAGGAGATTCGCCACGCTGACGCTCCACCCATGGCGCCCGCATTGTCGCGTCCGGCTGGTCAGCCAATTCCGCGGTCAAATCAACGAGCGTGCTGCCCGCGTTCCTTGCGGCTTTCCAGTGCTTGCGGGTTGAAGCCTGATCTGCCGCAAAGAATGTGAAATCCACGCGCTCGAATTGCTCCGGGCTGACGTTTTGAATAAACGTCACCTCATCGCCTGCCGTCTCCAACTGGCCCAAGGCTTCGTCTTCGTCGAGTAGCTTAACGTCGGACGCCGGAAAATTGCGGTCGCCAATTACCTGCGCAACTTCTTTGCCCTTCACCGTCCCTGCCCCAACAATGGCAACGCGATAGGCGCTACGCCCAGCCAGGGATGATATGGTTGCCGGCGTTTTAGAGGTCGAACTCACGAGACTTGCTCCACAGGCGTGTACGGAGGCGCAGGCGGGTTACGCCTTCGGCGGAAAATCCACTGCAACCGCCAGAACACACCGGAAAACATATAAGTTAAGGCAATCACAAAAAGTACAGGGCGCGAGAAAAACCAGATGCCCGCCAGAAGCGCACCGAATAGCACAACCAATTGAAAAGGTTGCCGCGAGCGAAAGTCAATATCCTTGAAACTGTAAAACCGCCATGTGCTCACCATGAGGTACGCAGCCATCACCAGGATGATTGTCCAGGTAACGGAGCTACCCCACCATACCAAGGGATCGCCCCCTGAAAAATGAACTACGGCAGCGATCACGCCCGCGCCCGCCGGAATCGGCATTCCGACAAAATATTTTTTTCCTGGTCGCCCAGGGTTGGACGGCTGTGGATTCGCAGTGATATTAAACCTCGCCAGACGGCTCACGCCCGCCACCAGAAACAAGAAGCTGGCAATGGCACCCACCTGCGCGATCTTGCTCACCAATTCTGGCGAAGCAAGAATCGCCGGAAGTTCGCGGAAACCCCACATCCAGGCAAGTAATGCAGGCGCGACCCCGAACGTGATGGCATCGGCAAGCGAATCCAGTTCCTTGCCGAAGTCGCTGCTAGTTCCAGTCATGCGCGCGATGCGGCCATCGAGGCCATCGAACAGCACGGCAAATCCTATCGCCTTCGCGGCATTATCGAAATGCCACCATTCCGCTGGCGTACTATGTGTGACTTGCAGAATCGCATAATAGCCAGCGGCTATATTGGCCGTCGTAAACAATGAGGGCAGAATGTAGAGGCCCTTACGCAATCGGCGCTGCGGATAATCCTCCCGACGTCTGCGCGGAACCGGAAAGTGATCGTCAAGCGGTTCCATCAATGCGCTCCTTGCCGGATTTGCGCGCCGGCCGTTCCAATCAAACTCGCTTCGACAGGAAAATATCCCAGCACGCTCGAACCGCCTCTAACGCTATCTCCGACTTTGATTTGCAATTTGGCTGAAGGGTCAACCATTATGTCCACGCGCGAGCCGAATTTGATCAACCCGACGCGCTCTCCGCGCTCTACCTGATCACCAATCCTCTTATAAAACACAATGCGCCGCGCCAATAATCCCGCGATTTGCTTAAACTCCACCGTCTGCCCTTCGCCTTCGACCGTGACCGCGTTCTGCTCATTCATGTCAGCAGACGCTGGGTTCATTGCGTTAAGATATTGCCCTTTCTTATAGGCGACATTACGAATTACACCAGATATCGGCGAGCGGTTGATATGCACGTTAAAGACGTTCAGAAAGATGCTGATACGCATCCGAGCGGTGCCATTTATCGTCTGGAGTGAGATGTCCGTTACCTTCCCATCGGCGGGGGAAACGATAGCGCCCGGATCGGAAGAAATCGCTCGTTCGGGATCGCGAAAAAAACAAAGGAAGAACGCTGCCAACAAAAATGCTGGCAGGGCCAGGACTACGCTGCCCGCCCAAACAAAGAGGAGCCCTACCGCAATTAGCGGCATCGCATAGAAATATCCGTCTCGTACCATAGGGAACTCGCTCATTATAGAGCACGAGTCGAATCTCCAGCTACGCTCGCGTCGGGCATTTGGCAAAACCTTAGAGGTGCAAAAAAAGAAAAAGGCGCCAACTTGGCGCCTTAGGGTTTTTCTTCACCAGTGACCGCGAGCCGGGAACTATGCGACTTGGCCGTGTTGCATTGCCTGACGGTACTGCCTTTCAATGCTTTCCATTTGGTCTTTAAGACGAAGTTTCAGTTTCTTCAAGCGAACCTCTTCCAACTTCTCGTCGTCGGTGAGATAGCGCTTTTCGTTGAGTAAGTCGAGACGGGTGGAATATTGATTGTGTTCGTGGGCCAACTTGCGAAACTCCTCATGCTCAGTCAGTAGCTGGTCTCTAGAAATCTCCATCCAGCGACCTCCAACCGGGGATTGTGTACAACGCATGCAACCGCACCTTAACATACGGGGCAGGCGCTATTCAACGGAAATTAACAATCGCAATTCGGGCTGACGAAGAGTGCAGACATGCAATGTTTTTCGTCACAAATACAGAGCTAACTGATTACAAATACAGCATATAAACAAGTGCGTCATCAGCAGGGTTGTGGTAATAATTCAGCCGCCGTGAACGCTCTTGAAATAAAAATTTCTCGTAGAGGCGTCGCGCGGCGTGATTTGATTCCCGGACCTCCAGCCAAATCGTAGCGACTTTTTGGTTGCCTGCTTGACTCAACAAAGCGTGTAACAATTGTGAACCCAACCCTTGCCGCGTGGCGGCGCTTTCCACCGCAATATTTTCGATTTCCCACTCCTCACCCAATGTACGGACGACGATGAATCCGTCGATCGAGCTTTCATTTTCCGCCACGAACATTCGACGGAGGGCCGCCTGAGCAAAGATTTCCTCGTATTTCTCTCTCGACCAATGGGCGGCCAGCGGCACTGATTGCTCAATCGCCAAAATGCCCGCAATATCGGATGGCTGTGCAAGGCGGACCCTCATGCATTTAACTCTCTTAGCGCTGCACCGCGACCGGATCAACCGCGCGCCGGATATAGTTTGCGTCCAAGGCTTCGGGAGTGACGATCTGGCCCGCGCGAATCTTCTCCCAACCAAGGCGCGCAACGGCTTCACTCCCGGGACGCGCTATGTGCTCGACATTCACGCCCAGCGTTCGCCCTGCCGCCGCCAATGCGGCCTCGGGCGTTATCAACAGACAATCCTTGGCGGCATCGAACAACTCCGCTTGCGTCAGCAGGCACTCGCTGACGAGCCTTCTGGAAGATCCCTCCGATTTGCACGTCGCGGCGTAAAACTCTCCGCGTCCGGCATCCATTGCCGCAAGTACGCAACCGGCGTGCCCCGAAGCGCTCGCCATCGCCTCCAGCAACGAAACCGGCGCGATGGGTTTCCCCAGAATCTCTGCCAAACCTTTAATTGCCGCCAGTCCGATGCGGAGCCCTGTAAACGAACCCGGCCCGGAAGCCACTGCAAAAGCATCGAGACTGCTCTTGCTCAATCCGTGCCTGCTAAGGAGGTCCGCAATTTGCGGGACTAGTTGTGCCGAAAACGTTCCACCCGCGAGTGGAACAACTTCCATCACATCGCAACGACCATCGTGCTGGCATTGGGCCAGCGCGATGCTGCCGTTTTTGCCCGATGTGTCGGAAGCCAGAAGATACATGCCAAAAGCTCCGGAAATGACAGGCTACTCCTGGCGGCGAACTTCGCCCGTCGTCGAATCCAATAGCCAGTTTCCCTGGTCCGGGCAGCCACGGTCCACATGAGCGCTGCTAGGCACATGAATGACGACTTCGCCTTTATCGGTGACACCCGTTAATTCTTCCTGATAATCGCACGCGGGCAACTGGCTGGTGATTTGATCGCTGAGTTCGTCCATGCGCGGCACTTTAGATTTCAGGTCGTAAACCACAGGACGATGCCCTTTATAGTCCCCAGCCTTCCACCAAAAATCGGCCGCGACTTTGGAGCCATTATCCGAAAAACCGAGCAAGTCTACACCCACGCCATCCCGCGTCGGCATCGAGAACGTCTTTACCACCTTGAAATTCGACGAATACTGACTAAGGTACAGCGTATAAGTGGCCACGCACGAAGCGCCGCTGGGGTCCGCCGGGTCGCGCGCTAATTCCACCACGGCGTAAGCGTCGTTCGATTTCCTCTCGTTTGTAACCCGCTCGGTCCGAGCGGAGAGCGAATGCCCATCCGCTTTGGAACACTCGAGCACAGGCGTAGAGAGTTGCTTGCCTTCCTTCTCAGCCCAGCTCGGCGCAAGCCAGCACAGCAGTGTCGCGATGACCGTCAAGGTGCGACAAAAGAATAATCTCAACGCTTCCTCCCCGAGAAGTGTTCCGATTCCACCAGTTCGAGCAAAACACCATCCGCGCTTGATGGGTGGATAAAAATATAGCGATGTCCACCGGCTCCGATTTTGATCTCATTGGAAACCAGCCGCACGTTATCCCGTTTCAATTGCTCCACTGCGGCCAGCAAATTTGGTACGCGCAGCGAAACATGATGCAATCCTTCGCCACGCTTCGCGAGGAATTCCGCAATGGTGGAATTTTCTGAAGTCGGTTCGAGCAATTCAAGCCGGCTTTCGCCCATTGGAATCATGACCACCCGCACCTGTTCGCCTTCCACGACCTCTTCCGGCGAAACCGCGCAGCCCAGCTTTTCGTAAAGGCTCTTCGCGGCGGTGAGCGACTTCACAGCGATTCCCAGATGATCAATGGAGAGTGTCATTTTGTTCTTAATAATCTCTCAGCGGCGTCATTCCGAGGTCCCGCTTTCTCACCAGCAGGGCCAGGGACCGTGCGCGAAGCCACTGTCAATCCACCCAAAATCTCTTCCATCAAAGTATAAGGGTCGCGCTTGTGTTCGGCCACTTCCGCCGCGTAACGCGACAGGTCCGCATCGCTCATTTGCGATTGCACTTTTTCAAGCAGAGCATCGCGCAACATTTCGACAATGCGCTCGCGCCAGTTTTGAGCACTCCGCTTCAATCCCCGATTTTCCTTTTTGAGATACGCCTCGTAGCTGCTGATTGCGTCCGCCAGTTCTTCAATTCCCTTCCCGTCGCTCGCGATTGTCTTCACGATCGGTGGGACCCAATTGTCATGCCTCATGGCCAGCGATTGCAGCGCTCGCACTTCTTTCTCCACGTGCTCAGCCCCGTCGCGGTCGCTTTTATTGATGACAAAAATATCCGCAATTTCCATGATGCCGGCTTTGATGCTTTGCACGTCGTCTCCCATGCCGGGGACGAGAATCACAATTGTGATATCGGCAAGACGGACAATATCCACTTCGTCCTGGCCCACCCCGACTGTTTCAATCATCACCAAATCGCGCCCAGAGGCATCCAGCACTGTTGCTACATCGGCGGTCGTCCGCGCTAAGCCGCCCAGTGATCCACGCGTCGCCATGCTGCGGATATAAATTCCCGCGTCGGCGAAATGGTCCTGCATGCGGATGCGGTCGCCCAGAATTGCGCCGCCAGTGTAAGGACTAGAAGGATCCACCGCAATAATGCCGATGCTCTTGTTCTGCTTGCGATAATGCTTCGCGAGTTGATCGACCAGCGTGCTTTTTCCTGCGCCCGGAGCGCCAGTCAAGCCAATCACGCGGGAACGACCGCTGTACGGGAACAAGACCTTCAGAAGCTCCGACGAACCTGGCAAACGGTTCTCCACAGCAGAGATCACGCGCGCCAGCGCACGGGTGTCGCCCGCACGAACCTGGCCAACTAAGGATTGGATCTCGAGGCTCAACCTGCCAGTGTAAAGCAGAGATGTATGTAGAGGAAATTCGTAAGAAGAATTGTCATCCTGAGCGGCGCTCTTCCGCGACGGATCTCTGCATTTTCGTTCTTAGGTTGAAATGCACAGGTTCTTCGCTCCGCTCAGAATGACAACCCATAAAAAACGGAACCGACGCCTAATCTTTCAGCAACTGCCGCGCAATCACCAGCCGCTGCACTTCACTCGTACCTTCGCCGATGGTGCACAGCTTCACGTCGCGGTAGAACTTCTCTGCCGGATAATCTTTGATGAACCCATATCCGCCATGAATCTGGACTCCTTCATTGGCGCAACGGACGGCCACTTCGCTGGCGTAAAGCTTGGCCATCGAAGATTCGAGCGTGGTCTTCATCCCCGCATCTTTCATCGAAGCCGCGCGCATCGTGAGCAATCGGGCAGCGTCGATTTCCGTTGCCATGTCAGCCAGCTTCCATTGAATGGCCTGGAAGTCGCTAATGGCCTTACCGAATTGCTTTCGCTGCTTCGAATATTTCAGCGCAGCTTCATACGCCCCTTGCGCCATACCCAACGAAAGCGCAGCAATCGAGATGCGTCCGCCATCGAGAACGCGCATGGCATCAATAAACCCATCGCCTTCTTTGCCAAGCAAATTCTCCGCCGGAATCGCGCAATCTTCGAAGATTAACTCAGCAGTATCGCTGGCACGCAGACCCAGCTTGTTCTCTTTTTTGCCGGGACGAAAACCCTTGGTTCCCTTCTCAATGATGAACGCTGACAATCCGTGCGTATGCGCGGCGCGGTCCGTCACCGCGATCACAACCAAGACATCGGCATAATGCCCGTTGGTGCAAAAAGTCTTGGTGCCATTCAAGACCCATTCGTTGCCCCGCCGGATCGCCGTGGTTCGCGCGCTGCCCGCATCGGAGCCCGCTGAAGGCTCGGTCAATCCCCATGCGCCGATGAACTCTCCCGTCGCCAGCTTGCTGATGTACTTTTTCCTTTGTGCCTCATTGCCCGCAAGAAAAATATGGTTTGAGCATAGCGACGTGTGTGCCGCCACGATAATGCCCACCGAACCGTCCACGCGCGATAGCTCATCAATGGCGGTCACATACTCGACATAGCCCATATCGGCGCCGCCATATTCGCTGGGGAAAATCGTCCCCAGCAAACCCAGCTTGCCCAGTTCTTTAATAGTTGCCAACGGAAACTCGCCGGCCTCATCCCACTTCATCACGTTGGGCAAGATCTCCCGCTGTGCGAATTCGCGCACACTTTTCTGCAACTGCAACTGTTCTTCGTTTAGTTGGAAATCCAAGACCGCCTCCGGCTGGTTTCAGCGGCTTTCAGGAAAACTCAGGCCGCGTGGGGGAACATTCGATTAGAGCACAGCCAACGAATCACGAAAAGGACTTAAGGTAACAGGGAACCAAGACGCGAATAGGGTCGTTTTTACAAGCGATTTCTGGCAGCCGCGCATTTGTGCCAACCGACCGATTGGTCGTGCAATGCTGACTTTATCGTTGTTTCGAGTGCAGCCGGAGAATCTTCCGCGTCATCCAGACCGGCGCGACAAAGACATGCGCAGGATTTGTTAGGAATGCTGGCTTGTTTCCTTCGATCAAGTGGCCTACCCATGCCAGCACAAATGCAAAGGGAATCAGCAGTAGCCCGATGATCCAGTGAAACCACACCACAATCAGCGAAGAAAAGCCTACCGGAATAGCGATCATGTGCAATGCACGATTCACCGGATGATTGTGCGCGCCGTCGTAATGCGAATAGAGGCCCACGAGAATACCTCCATAAATCCGTGCGAGTTATATACCGGGCACCGGCGCCGAAATAAAGCGTGCAAAAACTTCGTTGGAGAGCATCCGACCACGCTTTGTCAGCCGGACGATGCTTCCGTCGCGGTCCAAAAGCCCGTCTCTTAGTGATTCTTCCAAGCTCGGCAAGTATGTCGTCAAGGGCCCGTGCACCGTTTCGAGTTCTTGTAAATCCACACCTCGCATCAATCGGAGTCCGAGAAAAAAACTCTCCTCTAAAGACTCTTGTTTTGAAACTTCCGAATGGCTTGGGTGCGTTCCAGCGGTAAAACGCTCGAGAGAATCGGGTGTGGCAAACCGTACCGCTCTTTGAGAATCCACCCGTAGCATCGAGTGCGCATCCACTCCGAAGCCGAGATAGGGTCGGCGCGTCCAATATTTCAGGTTATGCCGTGACTCAAGTCCCTGCCGCGCGAAGTTGGAAATTTCATATTGCCTGATGCCGGAGTCATCGAGCTTTCCGCATGCCGCTTCGTAGAGGTCCGCAGTCAAGTCGTCATCTGGCACAAAATGCGCGTGATACTTTGTTCCACCGGCGATCAATTCCCTTCCTAGCCGCGATTCGTCATCCACCTCAAGCATGTACACGCTGACGTGCGGAACACCTGAGGCAATCGTTTCTTCCAGGGAATATTTCCAGCTTTCGCCAGTCTGATGCGGCAATCCAGCAATCAAATCAATGCTGATGTTCTCGATTCCGGCGTCGCGCAAGCGACCTATATCATCAAGCACTACGCTTCTTTTGTGCAGCCTTCCAACTGAAGCGGCTTCCTGATCCACAAACGATTGCACGCCCAAACTCACGCGATTCACGCCATGCTGCTGAAAAACCTGCAAAATTTCCGCCTTCAACGTTCCCGGAGCACACTCCACCGTAAACTCGACGTTCCGCGCCACCTCGAAATTTTGCCGAATTGTGGCAAAAAGCCGTTCCAGTTGTGTAGTATCCAGAACGGTGGGGGTTCCGCCGCCGAAGTAGATGGAATCAACACGAGGATCGAACACGGCTCCCATTCCTTCGACTGACTGCCGGGCATTTTTTATATCGGCGCAGACGCGTTCTACGTAGCGATCGAAAACGGCGCGTGAAAACACGTCCGAAGCGAAGTTGCAAAACGTGCACTTCGTCCGGCAGAACGGAACCGAGACATAAACACCGAGAGGCATGTAATCTGATTATCCCACTGCTTCGTGGCAACAAGCGTCGAACTGGTGTCTGATCAACAATGCTTCCTCGCGTCGTCATCACCGGAATCGGCGTCGTCAGCCCCAATGGAATGGGCAAAGAAGCCTTCTGTCGTGCCATTCTTGCTGGAAAATCGGGCGTCAAAAGAATTTCCCGCTTTGATCCATCCAGCCTGCCCGTTCACGTCGCCGGAGAAATCCCGGAATTCGATGAACTTGCCTGGGTGGATGCTCGCGAGCGCAAGCACGTATCCCGGGCGGTGCCACTTGCCGTCGCTGCTTCCGCTGAGGCCATCAAAGACGCCGGCCTCGATCCTGGCTCCATGACCATGGATGAGAAGCGCGAAATCGGCGTGATTCTGGGGACTGGGGGGGGAGCACAGGAATTTTCCGAGGAGCAATACCGCCTCTGGCACTCGGGGCACATCAAGCAGGTCAGTATCTTCTGCATTCCCAGCGGCACCATGGGTACATTGCCCAGCGAAGTCAGCATGCGTTTCGGCTTCCGTGGATATAGCCATGTCGTCACCGCGGGCTGTACGTCCTCAACGGATGCTCTCGGCTACGCCTATCAGCACATTCAGGCCGGCGCCTTGCCTATGTTTCTCGTCGGCGGGGTGGACT
>JBEKTR010000066.1:0-14919 GCA_049515835.1 Terriglobales bacterium | reverse complement strand
GATAAGACGCGGCTGCGCAGCATGGTTTTTCTTGCTTTTGCTCACATCGACGTGCGCTGCCTTGGGCCAGTCAAGCGTTTCCGCCGCAAACCCTGCGGAACGCATGGCGTATCGGCCGGCCGATCCAAAAAATGCTTCTGCATTCGACCATTTTTACAATTTGGAATATGACCAGTCGGTCAATGACTTCAGCCAGGTGTTGCAGAGGCACCCGGATGACCCATTCGCACTCAACCATTACATGGCCGCAGTGTTGTACCACGAGCTGTACAAGTTGGATCTTCTCAACACGGGAGAGTACGCCCACGACAATTTCATAAAAGCGTCGCACGAGTCGGCGGACGCGAAATTTCAGGCGGAATTCCAGGATCTGATAGAGCGGGCGTTCAAGGTCGAAGATGCGCGTCTCAGTGCCGATCCGAACGACATTGACGCGCTTTATGCCCGCGGTGTGACTCGTGCCCAATTTGCCGTCTATACAGGGATGGTGCAGCGGGCCTGGATTTCGGCTCTGCGCAACGCAGTCGGCGCTCGCCATGACGAGGAGAGGGTCTTGGAGCTGGCCCCACAAACTGTGCAAGCCAAGTTGGTGGTGGGTACTCACCTTTATGTGCTGGGCAGCTTGCCCTGGACCTTGCGCACCGCAGGAGGGATTTTCGGTCTCAGCGGAAATAAAGAGAAGGGCTTGCAGTACTTGAAAGATTGCGCAGCAGGACCCGGAGAAACCAGCGTGGACGCGAAAATTCTGCTGGTTTTATTCTTGCGGCGCGAGCGTCAATTCGCCGATTCGCTTGCGGTCGCGCGCGGATTAATCGCAAGCCATCCCAAGAATGTCCTTATGGCGCTGGAAGAGGGGAATCTCTTGCGGGAGTTGGGCCGCAACGACGAGGCCGCGGCCGCCTACAGGAAGGTTTATCAAGCTGGACGAGATGGGCGCTATGGCGATTTGCATTATGAAATCGCGGCCTATAGTTTGGGCGATATGCTCCGTGACCAGAAAGACTACGCAGGCGCGGCCGCAGCTTACGAACAGGTGAACCAAGTCCCTCACGCGTCACCAGACGTCCTGCAGGAGTCCAATCTGGCCGCCGGCGAAATCTACGACCGTTTGCAGAAGCGTGACTTGGCCCTGAAGAAGTACCAAGCTGTGATTGCCCAAGATGGCAAATCGAAGTTCGCGGAAACGGCCAGCCTGTACCTCAAAGACCCATATAAGGGTGAGTAGGGAACTTTTGTTATGTGAACCGCGTATTTCGTGATGATGAGGAGGTACCTCTATGTTCTGCAACTATTGCGGTAAGTTGATTCAAGACGATGCCAATGTTTGCGCCTACTGCGGTACCCGCGTAGGCGGGATGATCGCCCGCAAGCGTTTGGTACGCCCGCGCACGGGCCGATCGATTGCGGGTGTGTGTTTGGGATTGGCTGAATATTTTGATCTCGACGTCACCGTAATTCGTGTCGTGTGGCTGATTACGGCTGTTATGACCGGAGTTGGACTGCTGGCCTATCCAATCGCATGGATTGTGATTCCGGAAGAGCCACTGATGCTGGCGATGCCGGTAGGGCAGGCTGCGCCACACCCGCAAATGTGATTCAATCGTCTTCTCGCCTATGAAGACGATTCGTAGTGGCGATGGCAGCATCGCTTACCAAGTAATCGGCAATGGTGCGCCAGTTGTCCTGTTGCACCCCTTTCCTGTTCAACATGAGTTCTGGCTGCCTGTCGCGGAGATTTTGCGCGAACACTTCACCCTGATTCTGCCCGATTTGCGTGGCCACGGCGATTCCGACGCCGGCGATGGGCCTATCACAATGGCGAAACACGCCCGGGACCTTGCCAAGATTCTGGATGAAGAAAAGGTTCGGCGCGCCCCGATGGCGGGAGTTTCGATTGGCGGGTATGTGCTCTTCGAGTTCTGGAGGCAGCATCACGAGCGGATATCCGCTCTTGGGCTTTTCAATACCAAAGCACGGGCAGACGAGAGCGACGAACGCGCCGCCCGGCTACAAGCGGCGGCGAATGTGTTGGAGCAAGGAACTGAATCGTTTTTTCTCGGGATGGCGCGGAAAGTGATGGGGCCGAGCACGCAAAAGCTGCGGCCCGACTTGGTCGAGGGCGCGCTTCGCATGATGCAGAAAGCGTCAGCAGAAGATATTGCCGCCATCCAACGGGGAATGGCTGAGCGCCCGGGTTCTATCGAGACCTTGAAAAATATTAATGTCGCAACATTGATTGTGACGGGAGACGAAGACTCCGTGACTGGTCTGCCCGAAGCCGAGCTCATGCATCGTCATGTCGCCGGTAGCCAGATGAAAATAATTGCCCGGGCCGGCCATTACTCGCCCTGGGAGCAGCCAAATCAAGTCGCCGAAATTCTTCGCGACTTCCTCAAGGTACAGAACAATCTTTACTGACACCGAATTACTTGCTCAGCTCGACAGAAACGATTTGGCCTGGTTCGCCTTTTGCCGGCGAGTCGACAAACTGCACCCGCCCGTGAAGATTCTCAATATCCGAACAAGGGTGCAGGTCACCGGTTGGGGTAAACCCTAGTGCGCTGAACTCAATATCGTAATAATCGTCGGAATGGAGCGTGAGAGACTTGTTCTTGTCCACAATTTCGAAGTCCATTACCGCTGGCGGGCTGCAGCGCACGTTCTTGAGGATTCCTTTGGCTTCGTGCCTCTGACCGGTGAGTGGATGTTCCTTGCGCTTTAATACAGGCGCCGCATCTACTGTTGCATCTCCTTCGGTTGCACCCTCACCGACTTCGACCGATGAACCGTTCTCAATTGCATTTTGATACTGCTCTGCCATCTTTAAAGAGTTCTCGCCGATAGATTGTTCTTCCGGCGTGTTGGCATACTTCTGCGCCGCTTTGAATACTCGCACCGCGTTGTCCGGTTGATTCATCTGAATGAGGACGTTTCCTGCATCGATTCGAAAACGAAAATTCTCTGGATCCAACTGCACAGCCATGAGGGTCATACTGTGGGCCTCATCGAGATTCTCCTTCTTCATCGTATCCACGGCTGCGAGCGTGTCGTAGGATGGAGCAAAATTCGGATTCAACTTGATGGCAGTTCGCAAGTACGCCTCGATCTCATGCGCGAGGTCTGCGGGGGGTGGTCCGCCGTGCAAGTTCATTACCGAATAATTGTAGTAGGCCAAATAACTCTTGGATTCGAGTTTCACGGCTTTTCCGTACCACTCGCGCGCACCGTCAAGGTTACCTCCGCGAGCATCAAGATAGCCCATGGTTTCGTAGGGCTGTGCATTCTTGGGATCTGCTTTCATGACCGCGTCGATTAGGGCCTTTGCGTCGGCCGAACGCCCGTTATAAGCGAGGAAGTCGGCTCGAATGGCATCGGCGTCACTTAGCGTCAAAGGAGTCACGACAAACGTCGAGTCATCCACTTCGATGGTTGTATTCATTTTCAAAGCCATGAAGCTGAACTGACTAACGTATGCATCCAGGGTTTTCTGCAGGACGTTGAGATCGCCGAATGCTTTTGTCCCCGCCGTCACGGGATCTGTGCCCCCTGCGACGAGTTGCATGTAATCAGCAAGCTTATGGGTCCCATTCTTGCGATCTTCAATCTGGAAATAATGGGTCAGTGCCCACGATTCGGCGTAAAACATCGAACCTTTGTTTTGTTCATGGTAATAGGGAGAACTATGGTCCACCGCGAACAATGTTGCCAAGGGGAGAAGTTTATTCTGGCGAAGAAGCAGAATGTTTTCACGACTTGGCTCGCCTGACTTAACTTCTTTATTGCGGATTTCGGTGTTTTCAAAAAATTGCGCCAGTCCTTCGTTGAGCCACAGCGGCATCCAGTCTTCAGCTTTGCTGGTCAGCAAATGCGTGTACTCGTGGTACACAATGGAGTAGGGATGCGGATCTTCGGCGCTGTAACCAAAAGTCGTTTCTTGCTCTCTTAGCCGGAGAAGAATGTAGTTCTTGTCTGGGGCACGAAGGAATACTCCACCGAGTTGGAGTGAACCCTTCGCCAAGTAAGCGGCCGGCTCTAAAGCCTTGAAGTCTTTATCTTCGTCGACAGCAATTACGACGATAGGAGCTGGTGGGTCAACTTCGGCGTTCGGGAACGCGCTATGGAAAACATCGCGCATTCGCTCCAACTGGTCAGCCACGCGTCTTCCATCTTTGTCACTTCCGGGAGTGATGACAACAAAGTGGGGACTTCGTATCTGAATCCAGTTTTCAGTTTTCGCGTAGGCGGCCACGCCAATAACAAGGCAAAGACAGAGCAGCGAATCAAAACGGCGAAACATGCGCACGAATATAGCAAAAAACCAGGCCAAAAGGAGTTTTCGTTATAGTTACTGAATATGCCTGAACCCACTACGAAAGTAATCCGTCCGGCTCGCGGGATTGCTGGCTCGCTTCGCTTGCCGGGCGATAAGTCCATTTCCCATCGCTATGCCATGCTTGGCGCCATTGCCGAGGGCGAGACGAGCCTGTCGAATTTTTCTACCGGCGCCGATTGCGCCAGTACGCTGGGCTGTCTGAAGACACTGGGAGTCGAGTGGCAACATCAAGACAGAAATGTAGTCATTCAGGGACGCGGTAAAGCGTTGCATGCGCCAGAAAACGCGCTGGATTGTGGCAACTCCGGTTCGACAATGCGAATGCTCAGCGGCATCTTGGCCGGGCAGAGCTTTTCGTGTGACTTGATGGGCGACGAATCTCTTTCCCGGCGGCCCATGGCGCGTATCATCACACCCTTAGAGAAAATGGGCGCCAAAATTTCATCCCAACCCGGCGGCAAGCCGCCGCTGCATGTCATCGGGTCGACTCTGCGAGGCATTTCTTACGAAATGCCCGTGCCCAGCGCGCAAGTCAAAACTGCGCTATTGTTCGCCGGACTTTGCGCGGAGGGAAAAACAAGCGTAACCGAAGCGATGCGGACGCGCGATCATGGGGAGATCGCACTGCGAGCCTTCGGCGCGGAAGTTTCGCAGAAAGACAAAATACTTACGATCGCAGGGGGACAGAAGCTTCGCGGTATTCAGGCCTCGATCCCCGGCGATATTTCCAGTGCGGCTTTTTTCCTTTGCGCGGCGGGATTATTTCCCGGCTCAAAGATCGTTTTCGATTCATTGCTGATGAATCCCACTCGCGCGCGTCTGCTCGATATTCTCATGCAATTGGGAATCAAGATTTCTGTCATTGAAGTGCAAGAGACACACGGGGAATTAGCCGGCACCATCCAAGCGACTGGCGGCCACCTTAAGGGTGTGACGATTGCGGGCGCGGATTCAGCTGCTCTCATCGACGAGATACCCGTTCTGGCGGCGATTGCGCCTTATACCGGCGACGGCATAGAGATTCGCGACGCGCGCGAGCTGCGCGTGAAGGAATCGGACCGCATTGCCGCAGTGGCGACAAATTTACGAAAAATGGGCGCAGAGGTCGAAGAACGGGAAGACGGACTAAAGATTCCGGGCGGACAAAAGCTGCACGGAGCGGAACTCGATTCCTTTGGAGATCATCGAATTGCCATGGCCTTCGCGGTGGCGGCACTGGGGGCGGATGGTGAAACTCAGATAGACCACGCCGATGCCGCGGTGATTTCGTATCCAGCGTTTTTTGAGACGCTGGAAGGGCTGGCAGAGCGATAGTACTTTTGCTTTTTATGAAAACTAAAGCCGCCCGTAATTGGGCGGCTTCTTGCTGCGTTGCTAATGAACCTTAAATGTGCTCCGTCTTGCCGTCGTACTTCACATTCCCGTTCGCATTGTTCATTCGTGTCACATCGTCGTTGGTATAAGTGCGCGACGCTTTCGTAGCGCTGCTGGTTTTCCCGATCATCTGCGCCAAACCTTCACGATCCCATTCGCCTATGCCCGGCCGAAATGCGCGGTGTTCGCGTGGTTCCCCACGTCCTTCCGCAAATTCTGCTCCCCGATCTTCGGTGTGAGCTTCCCGGACGCGGTCTTCACGGAATTCGTGCAGATCCCCGTATCCAGCGGGGTAGTAAGAGTTGACCGCGGGCAGCGTTTCCATAGTGGAGTTGCGTGCTCCGGCAGTGTTGCCCCAGGTTGCGTTGCGCGCTCCAGAGGTAGAATGCACGGTCGGTCCCCACGATGCCGAAGGCGTAGTGATGAGCGGAATAAACGGAGCGGCATAAATATACGGCGGAGCCCAGTAAGCGCCGGTGGTGCCAATGATATTTACTTGAGCGGCAGCCAAACCGGAAAGCACGAAAATCGACCAAGCGATGATGGTGAGACGCATAGTACCTCCACGAAGAACCCGATTGAAATCACGTCCGGAGGGCCGGACGAGAGCATCATACACCCGCGGTGCACGATTTGGTAGATGAAAAGCCTTGCTGGGCGCGGTGTTTGCGGGATTGCATAAATTAACTGCCCACGAAGCGGGCATAAAGGCTGCGGGCAACGGCTGTATCTGTGGTTCCTTTGATGATGGCGCGCCCATCGGGAAACAAGGTCATCTCATAGGGAGCCCGCACGAACTTCAAAACAAAGTCGTTATGACGCACGAGGCCATGGGGTTGGAGGCGCAGGCTCATTTCCGGCAGGTCGATTGGGCGGTTCCGTTCGTGAATTTGCACAGAGTTGCGGCCGCAAAGTGTTATGTGAGGGCGGCCTTCACCCGCCAAGTGCAAAAAATTGCGCAAGCCACAGGCGCGGCAGCCAGAGACGGGTTTGTCGGCTGCTATTTCCGCTCGCTCGTTTGACCAGGTATCGAACGATAGCACGGTGCGCCGAATCTGCGCCCGCGCCCCGACCAAAATCTTGAGAGCTTCTGTTGCTGAAATCGATGCAGCAAGATTCACGGCGGAATTTAGGATGCCGGCCGTCTCGCAGCTTTCCACAATGCCGGTCGGGGAATTGGGGAAGATACAGGCCAGACAGGCGGTTTCGCCGGGAAGAACGTTGAGCGAGACGGAATAACTGCCGACAGCAGCCGTGTAAATCCAGGGAATAGATTGCTGCACCGCATAGTCGTTGATCAGGTAGCGGGTTTCAAAATTGTCGGTTCCGTCCAGGATGAGTTGCGCGTCACTAAGCAGTTCGACGATATTTTGCGGCGTTAGGTCGGCAACTCTCGGCTCAACGATAATGTTGGAATTGAAATCGCAAATCTTGCGAGCAGCAGCTACGGCTTTGGGCAGGGATTCCTGCGCGTCGGACTCGTCGAACAGCACTTGCCTCTGCAAATTGCTGGGTTCGACAAAGTCCCGATCAATGATGCGGATCTCGCCGACGCCAGCCCTTGCCAGAAGCGAAGCGAGGGCTGAGCCGGTGGCGCCGCATCCCACAATTACAATCCCTGATTCCGCGAGGCGGCGCTGGCCATCCGCGCCAATTCCGCGGAAGAGGATCTGCCGCGAATACCGATCTTCGTTCGTGATGCCGCTCCCAACGTCGTTTGGGATGTTGTTTCCTGGCAATGAATTACCAATATGGATCAATGTAGCCTTTATTATAGAATTTGCCCGCGGACAAAGGCAGAGAGATAGAGCGCGAAAGGCAACATTGAACAATTGGGACTCATCGAACCTGGCATTGTCCTCGCGTCTGTTCCACGAATTCCAGGAGCTGGTTTGTTGCTAAGGCGAGACTTGGCTAGAGTTCTGGCGCTGATGCTCCTCTCCGCTCTTTTTGCCGCGGAGATGACCGCCGAAGTCGCGCCGTGGCTCCCGACTACAGCCGCCGGCCAGGATATACCAGTTTCTTCCTACGAAGGCCTGCGGGTGACGGAAGTGCAGTTTCCCGGGGTCACCGGCAACCACGATTTACAGGAATTCAAGGCATTGGTGGCGCAACCGGTCGAGCAGCCGCTGGATCGTGATTTGGTTCGCCAGAGCATCCTGAAGCTCTATGCAACGGGCAGATTTTCGGATATTCGGGTCGAAGCGACGCCGTCCGGCAACGGTGTTTCGATTGCTTTTGTGACCATCCAGAATTTCTTTGTCGGCAGAGTTACGGTAGAGGGAACTCCAGATCGGCCCACTCCTAGCCAGGTCGTCAATGCATCCAAATTACAAATGGGGACCGTATTCACGACCGAAAAACTGAATGTTGCAATGGCGAATATCCAGCAACTCATGCAGACGAATGGGTTTTACAAGTCGTTCACGACCGCTGACCAGCAGCCGCAGCTGGAAACACACCAGACCGACATCGTTCTCCATGTGCGACCGGGAGCGCAAGCGCGGGTGGGCAGGATCGAGATGAGCGGCGATTTAATCCAATCACAGGCGGATTTGGAAGACATCGCCAAATTGCACACGGGAGACATTGTGTCAGTGCGCCGAGTGAGCGATGCTTTAGACCGGCTGCGCAAGCGTTTTCATAAACAGGACCGGCTGCTGGCCCAAATCAGCGTCGCCGAACGCACCTATCGTCCTGCGGCAAATGTGGTCGATTTCAAGTTCTTGTTGGCCCGCGGCCCGGTGGTCAAAATTACCGCGCAAGGTTATAAGATTAGCCGCGGCGTTTTAAAGCGCAACGTTCCGGTCTATGAAGAAAGCACGGCCGACGATGACCTGCTCAATGAGGGACGTCGCAACCTAGTGAACTACCTGCAAGGCCTCGGCTATTACAGCGCCACCGTCAATCTGTCGAAGCAAACGTCTCCAAATGGTGGGGAACTCGATATTTTTTACACGATCGAGGCCGGGCCCCGCCACAGGTTGGCCGCAATTCACATTACCGGGAACAAATATTTTTCAGAGGAATTGCTCCGCAGGCGGTTACAGATGCAACCGGCAGATCGATTTGTCTATCCTCGCGGGCGGTACAGTCAGGGGCTCCTGTCATCTGACATTCGCGGCCTCGAAAATCTTTATCAATCCAGCGGATTTCGGAACGTTAAAGTCACGGGCAAAGTCGAAGATGACTACCGCGGGGTGGAAAATCAACTTGCGGTTGACCTGAATATCGAAGAAGGCGCGCAGGTTCTAGTAGAAAAACTCACGATCCTGGGCGCAGAAAAGGTTTCTCCGGCTGACTTTCCTGTGCTGAATACTGGCGATGGTCAGCCTTTTTCAGAAAACAGCATCGCAGCGGACCGTGATATTTTACTGAATTACTATTTCAATCTTGGTTTTCCGAACGCCACATTCGAGGCCTCGGCCAAGGCGGCATCCGACAAGCCGGATCGCATGGATGTCACCTATACCCTGAAAGAAGGGGATCAGGTCTTTGTGGACCAAGTCTTGTACTCGGGCTTGGTACACACACGCAGCTACGTTGTGGATCGGGAACTAGAAGTGCGCCCCGGCGATCCGTTAAGCCAGATTGCAATGCTAAAGACTCAACAGAACCTCTATGACCTCGGGATTTTCAGCCAAGTCGATACCGCCATACAAAACCCCGATGGCACCGAGCCTTCCAAGAACGTCGTGCTTTCGATACAGGAAGCGAAACGATATACCTTCACTTACGGCGCCGGCCTTGAGTTCCAAACTGGCCAGCCGGGCGTGGGCACCAATCAGCCGCTAGGATCGACCGGCATCAGCCCGCTGGTTTCTCTCGAAGTGACGCGCTTAAATTTCCTGGGCCGAAATCACACAGTTTCGTTCAAGGCCAACGTCGGCACATTACAGCAACGCGGATTGGTCAATTACATCGCACCACGGTTGTTGGGCAGCAAAAAGTGGAAGCTCTCGCTAACCGCGTTTTACGATAACACGATTGATGTCACCACTTTCACTTCACAGCGGCTGGAAGGTTCGGTGCAGGCAGAGCAGACGCTAAGCCGCGCCGCGAGCATGACTTACAAGTTTGCCTTCCGGAGAGTGAAGGCCAGCCCACCGCCCGGCGATTCTCAAATTCCCATCAGCGAAAACCTGATCCCATTGCTCTCCCAGCCAGTCCGTGTAGGTGGCCCCGGGTTTACTTACATTTTGAATCGTCGCGATAATGAACTGGAGACGACCAAGGGCAGTTACAACACGGTGGATGCCAGCATTGCATCGAGCTATTTTGGTTCGGAAGCCGATTTCTCGCGCCTCCTTATCCAAAACTCAACCTACTATGCCTTCGGCAAGAATCGCTCGCGCGATAAGAAGTTTGTCTTCGCCCGCTCAACGCGAATTGGGGTGGAAAATGTATTTGGCAGCACTGTCATTTTGCCGCCCTATCAGACTTGTAGTGACCCCACTCAGACCACTTGCCCCGGCGAGGCGCTGGTTCCGCTTGCCGAACGATTTCTGGCCGGTGGCGGCAACTCCGACCGCGGTTTCGGGTTAAATCAAGCAGGCCCGCGCGATCCCCAAACCGGATTTCCTTTGGGTGGCAGCGCGTTATTTATCAACAATTTCGAACTGCGTTTCCCGGCGCGGGTGTTGCCCTATGTGCAGGACAATCTCAGCTTCGCGCTTTTTGAGGATGCAGGGAATGTATTCACCGATGGACGCACAATGCTAGACAATTTGTTGCGCTGGAAGCAAAAGAATCCTGCGGATTGCAAGAACCCGGGCACCGCCACAACCCAACCGGGCCCGGCGACCTATTGCGATTACGCTTACGTGGCGCATGCTGTGGGGATTGGTGTGCGTTATAAGACGCCGGTCGGTCCGGTGCGGTTCGATTTCGGGTACAATTTAAATCCACCCGTGTTTCCCAGTTGCCAAAGTACTCCGAATCCATCGGGGGGTGGTACGAGTCTTTATTGCAAGGAACCGACGGCGCCGTATTTTGTGCCGCAACAGGCAAGTCACTTTAACGTGTTTTTCAGTATCGGGCAAAGTTTCTGATGGTGCACAAGAGATTCAAATCCTTGCGGGCGGCGATCATATTGATCGTGGTTTCCTGCTGCGCAGCGTTTGCGGGCGAAATCTTTGATCGCATCGTTGCTACTGTAAACGGGCAGGTTATCTTGCAGAGCGATTGGGATGACGCTGTGCGCTACGAAGCATTTATGGCAATGCGATCCGTGGAAGGTTTTTCTCCGGCTGAACGCAAAGACGCATTGGATCACTTGATTGACCAGGAATTGCTCAAGGAGCAAATGAAGTCTAGTGATGCGCCACGCGCCCGCCAACAAGACATTGAGAAGCGTATTGCGGAAATCCGCAAGCAGTATCCCGGGTGTGAAACGGATGCCGCCTGGCAGTCCTTGTTGGCTAAGCATGGTGTGACAAATCCTGAACTCTATTCCCGCGTAGGCTTGACCCTCGAGTTAATGAGCTTGGTCGATGCCCGTTTGCGTCCGAGCGTGAATATCGACTCAGCGAGTATCGAGCGATATTACAATCAGGAACTTCTGCCGCAGTTGCGCCAACAGGGAACCGAGGCTGTTCCTCTGGCGGAAGTGACTCCTAAAATCAAAGAGCTTCTCACCCAGGAAAAAGTGAGTGAGTTGCTGGTTGCGTGGTTGCAAAATCTACGGTCGGGCAGCGATATCCGCACTCCTAGCGCCCTGTCCTCCTCGCCGGTTCAAATGCAATGAGCATCGAAGCTGGCGCAAAGTCGCGCTGGCGCGCCTTCCGCATCATTTTCCTGACCGCGGCGCTAACCGGCGCGATTGCCTTCTCCGTGCTCGCCTGGTATGTAACTACCGAGGGCTTTCATCTTAGAGTCCGCCAACGCCTGGTGGCCGAGTTACAAAAAATCACGGGTGGTCGCGTCGAGTTAGGCTCGATTCACATAATTCCGTTCGAATTGCGGGTGGAAGTGCGTGACCTGACCATTCACGGGCGTGAAGCATCGAGCGAAATCCCTTACGCTCATGTGGATAGCCTCTCGGCGAAAATCAAAATTATTTCCGTATTGGGAGCAGAGTTCGGCTTCCACTCTGTAGATCTCGACCATCCGGTGATTCACATCATCGTTTACCCGGACGGAAGCACAAACCAGCCTGATCTGAAAATCTCCAACTCATCAGGCGGAAACCCCGTGGAACGATTGTTCGCGCTTTCCATCTCGCGCTTGAGCGTTCGGCAAGGCCGCTTGTTCTGGAACGATCAAGTCATCCCTCTGGACTTCGTCGTGGACGACGTTGTGGCTGACATGAACTACGGGATCTTGCGCCGGCGCTATGAGGGTAATATTCGCTTGGGAAAAGTGGATTGCAAACTGCAAAATTATCGCCCGTTCTCCGGGACGTTGGCAGTCAATTTCGATCTGGGAAGCAACGACGTCACAATTCAATCGCTAAAAGTAGTCTCTGGAAAATCGCAACTGGAGGCCCACGGGCGGATTGGCAACTTCTTATCCCCGGCCGGCGAAGCGACTTATGAGATTACCTTGGACGCAGGGGAAATCGGCGCGATCCTTCGTGAACCGAGATTGCGTACAGGAAGCGTCAAACTGGCCGGGTCCGGAGAGTTATCGCGAACTGCGCTCTATGTCGCGGGAAAGCTTTTCGTCAAAGAGTTCGCTTGGCGCGATGAATATGCGGATGTGCGAAACATAGCGGTTTCGGCGAATTATTCGGTCAACCGGGCGCAGATTGGCTTGTCTCAAATTCAAGCCAAATTGCTCGGAGGCGGCGTGACAGGGGAAGCCGAACTTAGAAATTGGATGTTGACGCCGGAGTCCCGGGCTCCCAAGACCGCGCATAAGACCACGAACAAGATCACGAAGACTCAGGCCGAACAACTGGCGTCAATCAAACTGCGTGCAAAAGACATTGCCGTGGACCAGGTTTCCGCGGCTCTTTCCAATCGCAAGCTGCCCCTCGACAGACTTCATCTCGCAGGCGCAGCCAGCGCAAGCATGGAAATGCGCTGGAAGGGATCGGCGCGGAACGCAGAGTATCAAGCAACAGCCGAGGTCGTGCCACCAGCCCATCTTTCGCCAGGGCAACTTCCTCTTGCTGCGCACCTCGATGGCACCTATCGCGCGCGTGAGCGGGAGCTTCAAGTTTCTAATCTAAGTGTGACCACGCCCGCCAGTCATGTGCAGGCTTACGGCTCTCTAACATCCGTGGCTAGCCTCAAAGTGACGGCGAGCACGAGCGACTTGCGTGAGTGGCAGCCCCTGATCACCATGCTGCATGGACCGGAAACCATTCCGGTCATTTTGCACGGCCGCGCTTCATTTGAAGGAACAGCCAATGGAAATCTTGATCGAGCCGTACTGGCGGGCAATCTCACCGCCGATGACTTTGATATCAGAGTACCCAGTTCGGCGCATCTTGCGGAAGACCATGTTCACTGGGACTCGCTTAACACGGCCGTGCGGGTTTCTCAGCGGGCTATTGGATTTCGTAATGGCGAACTCCAACATGACAACACAGTCATCAATTTCGACGCACACGCGGGCTTCGAGAATGGCGCCTTAACACCAGCGAGTCCATTCCGGGCGCGCGTGCAGATCCAACAAGCGGATCTTCAAGAGATTCTGGCACTCGCGGGCAAAGATTATTCCGCGTCTGGCATATTGAACCTCACCGCAAACGCCGAGGGAACGATTGGTGCTCCGGCCGGCAATGGGAGTGTCGATTTCCATCGTGCCGAGCTTCGCGGAACTCCAATTGAGCGATTGCAATCTCAATTTACCTTTGGGGCTGGTGAACTTGGGTTACAGCGAATTGAAATTGAGGATGCGGGAGCCACGATTGAAGGCAATGCTTCTTACTCATGGGCCAGCCATGCCATATCGGCAAACTTGTCGGGGGCAAATTTCGCTCTGAAAAGGATTCCACAATTGCAGGACGCGCGTGTTGCGGTCGATGGACGCGTGACATTTAAGGCCCTGGTTTCCGGGACCCCCGACGAGCCGGAGGTAGATGCGAGCTTACACCTATCAGACCTCACGCTCGACGGTCAATCGATTGGCGCCTTCAATTTGGAGACGAAAACTCGCGGCACAGAGATGACCGTCTCTGGTCGGTCTCAATTTCTGCGGGAAACGCTCAACCTTGACGGAAACGTACACATGAACGGCGATTTTCCGGCGCACATCACCGCGTCGTTTGGAGAGTTTGACGTTCAGCCCTTTCTCAATCGTTACCTGGCGGGCCACGTCTTGGGCGCATCGCCTTTATCTGGAACAGCTATCATTGAGGGAGATTTGCGCCAGCCGCGCGATTTGAGCATCACGGCAAACCTGGGAGAATTCCAGGCCGATGTCGAACGCATACAGCTTCACAACGATGGCCCCTTGCGCTTCTCCGTCGCGCACCAGACCTTGGAGATTGATCAGTGCCGCCTCGTGAGCCAAGGCACAGACGTTTCCGCAAGCGGATCAGTGCAACTCGCGGGGGACCGGGAGTTAAACTTGCACGCTGAAGGGCAGCTCAACTTGCAACTGCTCTCGACCTACGATTCCGATTTCACTTCTTCCGGCCAACTTCTTGCGAATGTCTCTGTTTCAGGCACGGTGGACAATCCTGTATTGCAAGGTCGGTTGCAAGTGAACAACGGCTCGGTCGCATACATTGACCTGCCCAGCGCTCTCAGCAATATCAACGGATCCATTGCGTTTAATCGTAACCGTGCGGAAATCGAAACTCTCACGGCGTACACAGGTGGCGGCCTCATTTCGTTTCGCGGCTTCGCCGCCAGCTACAACCGTCAGCTCAATTTTGATCTTGGCGTGACGGGCCAGGATGTGCGGCTGCGCTATCCACCGGGACTAAGCTCCACCGCCAGCATGGATCTCAAGTTCGCCGGAAGCTCCAGTGCGTCACTGCTTTCCGGCGATATCACCATCACGAAACTCGGCATGACCCCGGGCTTCGACTTTGGAGGATATTTGGCGCAGGCCGCGCAATCGGGGAGTCTGCCACAGACCAATCCGCTTCTGAATCGCATACGCATGGACGTGCACGTCGTCACCGTGCCGGAATTGCAGATGCAAACCGCCGTGGTTCGTCTGTCCGGAGACGCTGACTTGCATTTGCGGGGCACCGCCGCCAGGCCCGTGCTCTTAGGGCGCGCAGATGTGATTGAAGGGGAAGCATATTTCAA
>JBEKTR010000065.1:0-14939 GCA_049515835.1 Terriglobales bacterium | reverse complement strand
TGCACCCGTGAAACTCTACTATCTAATCGTTTCTCCGGGCGAGCGCTTCGATCTCGTCATTGATTTCAGCGAGCATAAAGGCGCGAGTCTTGCGCTGCTCAACGATGCGCCCGCGCCTTATGCGCGCGGCGGAGAAGTCGTCCCCAGCGACGTGATGCTGTTTAAGGTTACGAAGCCTCTCGCCGGCAAAGATACGAGTACGCTGCCGGATAGGCTGGCGGCGTTTACTCCGATGGATGCAGCTGATGCAGTGCAGGAAAGATTTCTCGCGCTCACCGAAATGGACCGTCCGGCCGATGGCTATACGATGATTGGCATGCTGGGCATGAAGCACTGGGACGACCCCATTACCGAAGATCCAAGAGCAGGCTCAACGGAGATTTGGTCTTTTGCCAATGCGACGGGCGATGTGCATCCGATTCACACGCACTTGGTTAAGTTTCAGGTGCTCAATCGGCAGCCGTTTGACACGAAAATTTACGCGCAGACGGGGAAGGTTGTTTTTACCGGAATTCCTATGGCGCCCGAGAGTAACGAACGCCCCGCCTGGAAAGATACGATTAAAACTTACGCCGGATACGTCACACGTGTGATTCAGAAATTCGACTTGCCTCCGGGAACGATTGCCACGCCTGGCCAAGAGTTTCGCTACGTCTGGCACTGCCACGTACTCGAACACGAGGACAACGAGATGATGCGGCCATACAAAGTAGTGGCATAGCTAAACCGAGAACCAGCAAGCCGGAGTGCCCTTAGGCCGTTGATTCCTATGCTCCTTCCGTGCGGGCCATGAATCTCGCGCACTATGGCCGGAATCCATTATTCTATTAGTAGATTTCTTACTAGATTGCTATGGCACCCTCAAAAAATAAAAGCAATGGTTCAGGCGCGGGAACGGCACTTTTAGATACAGAAAAGAGCAACTCGCAGGATTTGGAACGCCAGTGTATTTTCGATGCTTACCGGCATTGGGGATATCTCGAGGCCGATCTCGATCCGCTCGGGTTTTTGAAGCCGGAGACGCATCCGGAATTGCGGATCGAAGGCCCCGTCGCGCAAGAGGCGCGAAGCGTTTATTGCGGAACTGTCGGTGTCGAGTTCATGCACATCGCCGATTCCGAGCGCCGCCGCTGGATTCAAGAGCGCATGGAAGGCCCTCAACCCGCGGTGGACCAAAGCGCCGCGCTGAACCAATTAATTTGCGCGGATTTGTTTGAACAAGTATTGCAGCAGCGATATTTGGGAACGAAGCGTTTCTCGCTGGAAGGTGTGACGGCGCTCATTCCGCTGATTGATGAAATTCTCGAGGCTGCCGGGAAACGCGGCGCGATTGAAGTGGTCATGGGTATGAGCCATCGCGGCCGGCTTAACGTGATTGTGCAAGTTGCGAAGCGCCCCGCCGAGGAAGTGTTCGCTGGATTTGAAGACGTCGATCCGCGGAGCGTTTTAGGCAGCGGCGACGTGAAGTATCACATGGGTGCGACCGGGAATTATGAGACGCGCTCGGGCGCAAATATCCATGTGCATCTGGTTTCAAATCCCAGCCATTTGGAAGTGGTTGATCCGGTGACGGTGGGCCGCACACGCGCGAAACATGATCGCACTGGTAAAGACGGCGCGAAAAAATATTTACCGTTGCTGGTTCACGGCGACGGAGCTTTTGCCGGACAGGGCGTAACTGCTGAAACTCTTAATTATGCCGATCTTCCGGCTTACAGCGTGGCCGGAACGGTTCACATTATCGTCAACAATTTGATCGGGTTTACCACCGTTCCGAACGAATTACATTCTTCGCGATTCGCGGCGCAGATTGCGCGACGCCAGGCGATCCCAATTTTCCACGTGAATGCGGAAGATGTGGACGCGGTTTTGCGCGTGGGACGGATGGCGCTGGAATATCGCTACACGTTTGGGAGTGACGTCGTCATTGACCTCATCGGCTATCGCCGCCACGGCCACAGTGAAGTGGATGACCCCACCATCACTCAGCCCCTGATTTACAAGGCGCTCAAAGAGCATCCAGCGCTTTACGAAATTTACGCAGAAGATATCGGCGCGGGGGACGTTGAGGCGCGGGTCCAAGCGATTCGCGGCGAGTTGGAAGAAGCGCAGACAAAAGCCAAGACTTTGAAATCCAAACCGCTGATGCGGACTTTGCCCACTTATTGGGATGGCTATGTTGGCGGACGTTACAAAGCCGAATATGCAGTCAACACGGGATTAGACGGACGGGACTTGGCCGAGTTAGGGGCCAAGCTCGCGAGCTATCCCAGCGATTTTCATATTCATCCCAAAGTCAAGAAGTTGCTGGAGCAGCGCGAAGAAATGAGCCAGGGCAAGCGAGCCGTCGATTACGGGATGGCCGAGGCGCTGGCATTTGCGAGTTTGGTAAAGGGTGGCGTCCCGGTGCGCATGAGCGGGCAGGATTGCCGCCGCGGCACGTTCAATCAACGCCACTCGGTCTTGCTCGACATCGAAAACGAGCAGGAATTCGTTCCGTTGCAGCACGTTTCGCCAGGTCAGGCACGATGCGAAATCTTCAACTCGACGCTTTCCGAAGCTGGAGTGCTCGGTTACGAATACGGCTACAGCCGCGATTATCCTGATGCGCTGGTTTTGTGGGAAGCTCAGTTCGGAGATTTTGCCAACGTCGCGCAAGCGATTATCGATCAATTCATCAGCGCGGGCGAAGAAAAATGGGCATTGCTGTCGGGTGTGGTCATGTTGCTGCCGCATGGCTTCGAAGGGCAAGGGCCAGAGCATTCCAGCGCGAGGATTGAGCGATTTTTGCAACTGGCCGCGCGTGACAATATCCAAGTTTGCCAACCTTCGAATGCAGCGCAATATTTTCACCTCTTGCGGCGGCAGGCGCTGCGCAAATGGCGCAAACCGCTGATTGTGTTCACGCCGAAGAGCATGTTGCGGCATCCGGCGGCGAGTTCGCCGATTGCAGATTTCAGCCGCGATCAATTCCTGAACGTCTTGCCTGACAATGACGTCCAGTCGGCCAAGCGTATTCTTCTGTGCACCGGGAAAATCGGTCACGAACTGCGTGAAGAACGCAAGAAGCGCAAAGATGAATCCACGGCCATAGTTTTTGTGGAACAGCTTTATCCGTTCCCGGAGAAGGAGTTGCTGGCGGCGGTAGAACAGCATCCTGAGGCGCACGAAATCGTGTGGGTGCAGGAAGAGCCGGCGAACATGGGCGCTCTTTCATACATTCTGCCGCGCTTGCGTCGGATTATGGGCGATCGCTCGATCCTGTCCGTGAAACGTTCTTCGAGCCCGAGCCCGGCCACCGGATCGGCCAAGGCGCACGAGATGGAGCAAAAAACGCTGTTAACGCTGGCCTTCGCCAACGGCCATTAACAGCGCGACGCAGGACGACGCGCAGCTGTGGCTACGCTACAATACCCGTGTGAAACCAAGCATATTCGTCGTAGAAGATGACGCTGATATCTCGCGATTATTGCGGCATCATCTGGAAGCCGGAGGCTATGCCCTCCGGATGTTTTCCGCCGGCCACAACGTCATTTCGGAAGCGGAAAAACATCGGCCCTCGCTGTTCGTTCTCGACATCATGGTACCCGGGAAGGACGGGCTCGAATTGTGCCGGCAAATTCGTAAGACGCCCTCGCTTACTGCCACGCCGGTGATTTTTCTTACCGCGAAGACCGGGGAAGCCGACCGCATTCTAGGTTTGGAGCTAGGGGCTGACGATTATATCGTGAAGCCTTTCAGTCCCCGGGAACTGGTGGCCCGTGTAAAAGCTGTGCTTCGCCGTTTTGAGCGGCCGCTTCCGCCAACGCCGGCGAAAGTGGGCGAGATCGAGATTGATCCTAGCGCAATGACGTTAACCGTGCGCGGCAATGTCATTACCGCGACGGCGACTGAGTTCCGGCTGCTTGATTATTTTGCCCGCCACGCCGGGCGCGTGTTTACCCGTGACCAGCTGCTCGACTCGGTATGGCGCGACACTTCGTACGTTACGCCGCGTTCGGTGGATGTTTACGTGCGGCGCATTCGCGAAAAGATCGAAGAGGATCCAGAGAACCCGCGTTACCTCCGCACCGTACGTGGGGCGGGTTATCGCTTCGAGGCGCCCAAATGAGGCGGACGTGAGAAATCGGATATTTTTCAAGTTCGCGGCAGCCTTCGCCGTGGTCATCGCAGGCGCGACATTCGCTCTGGACATATCGATTCGCGACGCCTGGAAACATTCTCTGCTTCAGCAAATCCAGCGCGACCTGGAACAAAAGACCGCGATGTTTGCCAACCGGGTCAATGCTGAGGCGAGCCCGCAGATGGCCGCTATCGCGCGCGAGGTAGGGGCCGCTTCGGGTGCGCGGGCAACCATTATTGATGCTTCGGGCAAAGTGCTGGCGGACTCCGAAGCGGACGCCACGACCATGGAGAACCATGCTCGGCGTCCGGAATTTGTCGCGGCCCTCCAAGGGCAGGTCGGGATGGACCAGCGCCGCAGCCTTACTATCGGGATTCCACTGCTGTATATCGCCGTTCCGGTTTCCCATGGCGCCGTGCGCCTGGCGTATCCGCTTTCCGATGTACAGGCATCCGTGGCAGAGGTGCAACGGAAGGTCTTGCTTGGTTCCACCTTGGCGCTGGGCGTAGCGTTATTGTTGGCTGCCATCGCAGCCCAGGCGATCTCGTGGCGATTGCAGCGAATTGTCCTCTTTGCCGAACGCATTGCCGCCGGCGATCTTACGGCGCGGATTGCCTCCAACTCCGGTGATGAGATCGGCCAGGTCGCGGCAGCGCTCGACAAAACGGCACGCCAATTCGAAAGCAACTTTGAAGCTCTTCGCACCAGCCAGCGCCAATTGGAGACCCTGCTGAACAGCATGCAAGACGCCGTAATCGCTGTCGGTCAGGACGATCGTGTGCAATGGGCGAACCAGACGATGGATCGTCTGCTGCCAGGCAAAGCCCGCATTCAAGCGCCTATTATCGAAACCGTGCGTGATCCGGATTTTCTACGGACTCTGCGAACCGCCCGCGAGACAAATGCGGCAGCGAGTGCTCGGGCAACCACCATTGCTCCGGGGCGGGCATTTGACGTGACAGCAGCCCCAATGCCCGCGGGAGGCACAGTCGTGGTGTTGCGCGATCTTACCGACGCGGAGCGAGTCGAAAAGACGCGTCGCGATTTCATCGCTAATGTCTCCCACGAGTTGCGAACTCCGCTCACCTCGATTCAGGGGTATACCGAAACTCTCTTGGACGCCATGACAACCGAAAGCACGCACGCGCGCGAGTTTCTGGAAATCATTCGCAAGAATGCGTCGCGGATGTCGCGGTTGACGGAAGATCTATTGCGCCTCGCACGAGTCGAGTCCGGTGAGCAGCGTTTCGACATAGGCCCGGTCTTGCCAGAGGAACTGCTGCGCGAGGCGCACCTTAGTTTTGTGGAAATCGCGCGGGCGCAAGGCATTGCGCTGGAGATCGAAAATCCGATTATGGACTCCGTGAACGCCGATTCCGAGGCGATTCATCAGGTATTTTCCAACCTTATAGAGAATGCCCTCAAGTATGCCGCTTCCACCACTCGCATCGTTCTTGGAGCGCGCTCCAGCCCGCTGGGAGTGGAATTTTTTGTCCGCGATTTCGGTCCCGGCATTCCTTCCGAACATTTGCCCCGGTTATTTGAGCGCTTCTATCGTGTGGACAAAGCCCGTTCGCGGGAATCCGGTGGAACCGGCCTTGGGTTGGCCATCGCCAAACACATTATGTTGGCCCATGGATCGACAATCCGCGCGGAGAGCGAATTGAACCACGGCTCGGCGTTCTTGTTCGTTCTGCCTCTTTCCCCAGTGGGTTCGAGGGTGGAAGCAAGCAGCCGTTAAATGTGTTCTCAAGCGCCTGTGCTCCCGGACCGCAATAAATTCATAAGAGATTTACACGGTTTTAACAGGATTGTGGAAAACGGGCCGTATGCTCGAAGTGTGGCCTTCCATCTGAAGCGGCGAGCGGCACGACTTGGAAGCGCGACATCCCGATTGCAAAGGGACATACCTATGACCGCCGTCACCGCAACTACTCCCCAGCCCGAACCCGCCCATGCGCACTTGGTACGTCGCACCAGCGAAGCCTGCGGGGTCGCGAAAGAAGCTGCGGGGGCTGCCGCTGAAGGCATTGCGACTGGGTCGGTGCCCCTCCTCCATACGATTCGTGAGCGCGAGAAAGAGCTGGACAATATTGACCGCGAAATCGACGCTGGTGTAACCCTCGCAATTACGCGGGTGACGGAGCCGGAAGCGCGAGAATTGCTGGCCTGTATGAAATTCATGATTGGCCTCGAACGTATCGGCGATCTGTTGCTGAGTTTCGCCAGCAGCGCCCAGGCCACCGGCGGCCGGCTGGATCCTCAAGACACGCGTGATTTAACGCAAATGGCAACCCTGCTTGAAAAAATGCTGTCGGACGTTGGTGCCTCGTTTTCGACCCGTGACGTCAAGAAAGCAATTGAAGTTTTGCGGGCTGACGCGGAGATGGATCGCCTGCGGAATCTTATTTTTTTGCGGCACATTGAAAATCCCGAAAACCAACAACGCCAGGCCAGCCTCCAGGTCATTTTTATGACGCAGTCTTTAGAACGCGCTGGCGACCATGCCAAGAACCTCGCAGAAGAAGTTTGCCATCTGGTGAGCGGCCACACCGTTCGCCACGTTCTCATGACCTATGACAAGCCCATCGAGCAGATGTTCCTCGATTGGCTGCGTCAGCGCGACGACCAGCGCTAATTACCCCGTTTTCCTCACAATCCTTTACAAAGCTTGACGTACTTTTTACGCCATAGCGCCCTCCAGGATGTTTAGATATAGATACGCGAAAAATTTCTCAGCCCCTTGTCTCTGCATGGCCTGTTAGTCTTTAAATCGGGGCGTTCGCGAGCTAACAAAATCGGAAAATCAGGAAAACAGGAGCAGCAGGATGATGAGGAGTTGGTTCAGGATCTGCGCAGCCGTTGGAAGCGTTGTGACGATAATGTTCGCCTCGGGATGCGGCAATAACGGCAACGCCGAGTTCCGGGTGGTGCAAGCTTCACCCGATACGGGCCAGGTCAATGTCGATTTGAACAACAAGACCATCAGCAGCGATATTGGTTATGCAGGCAACACAGGGTACATTTCCGTGGACTCGGGTTCGCCAAACCTGCAAGTGATCCCTGTCAACGGAAGTACGCCGATCGTGAACGAAACGGTGACACTGGCTTCTTCCTCAAATACCACGGTGATTGTCGCCAACTATGCTGCGAACGTCGAGGGACTTGTCCTTAGCGATAACAACACCGATCCGCCCACCGGAGATGTTCAACTTCGCGTGGTCAATGCTGCGCCGGGTATTAGCACGGCAGACGTTTACTTCGTACCTTCGGGCAGCAGTTTGGCGACAATTGCGCCGATCATTACATCGTTAGGGTTCGAGAGTGCCTCCAGCTATGAGACGCTGACCGCCGGCACCTACCAGATTTTTCTGACCGTTCCGGGAACCAAGAATGCTTATTTCAGCACGGGCCAGATTACACTGACGTCGGGACAAATACGTACAATTGTCGCTCTGAACAGCACCACGGGCGGATATACATCGACCACACTAGCCGACTTGAATTAGGGCAAGAGGCCTCCACTTGATGTTAAGCCCTCCTGCCGGAGGGCCGGATTGCGAGCGCGTCGTGGTCGGACCATTCAGTCGTGGTCGGTCCATTCACAAGAAAATCTGCCGTCCAAAAAGGGGCCTGAATTCTGGCAAGTGAACTGTCGTCATCCGTCCGCGTGCTTGACAGGTGGGCGACGGAAAGCGACACTCGCAGCAGACGCTGAAATCAGCGGATACGGCAATGGACGAGTCCACAATTTCGGAGACAGGAATTTCGGATACCAAGATTCCGAACACTGGTGCGGCGCCGAGTTTTGCTCCTGGTGCAACGCACGCCACCGGAGACGCGTCCCATCCTAATATGGAGTGGGACGTTCACGCCGCTTTGCAGTTGCTGGCCAACCGTGCGTGTTATCTCACGGGCGCGATGAACGCCATTGTCGCACTCGGGGAAGGCGATACGCTCGTGTGCAAGGCAAGTTCCGGAACGGGAGCGCCCACCGCCGGCGCGCAACTCCAGATTGACGGCGGAGTGACCTCGGAATTGCTGGGCGAGTGCGTTGCCACCAGGTTGCCGGTGCGCTGCGACGATGCAGAAAATGACGCCAGAATCATCCGCGAGGAAGGCAAGATCCTAAGTGTCGGCTCGGTCTTGGTGGCTCCGCTCATCCATGGGAATGAAGTAGTCGGCATTTTCCAGCTCACTTCGGAGAGGAAGTCAGCGTTCGAGGAACGCGACATCGCATCCTTGATGCGTCTGGTGACGGCCGTGCAAACCGTGCTGGAAGAGGCTTCGTTAGAGGCTGAAGATAGCTCGGCCAATGCCAAGAGCGCCGAACGACCGACTTCAGGTGCGGCTGTAGAGGTTCCTGCGGCCGGGGGCAAGTTTTCTTCACTGGCCTTGCGTAGCGGACGTATCCCTCTTCCGCATTCGCGAATTGCACAATCTGTAAATGATACGGCGCACCGTTTAAGCCGGGGCGAGGATGTGCGTCGCTGCAAGGGATGCGGGTTCCCCATTTCGCCTGAGCGCACTCTATGCATTGACTGCGAAGCCGCCGAGATTGCACATGGAAGGTTTGTCGAGTCCTCTCCGGCCCTTTATCCCATTACCAGTGACACCCAACGCAGGAATTGGCTCGATGAACACTTCTATACAATTGGCATCGTGCTAGTTTCGCTCCTTACGGTAATTGTTCTGTTCCTTTGGGCCCGATAAGCAGAACTTTCCCTTTGATTTCCTGAAATCGCCATTTTCCTGAAATGAGCTTGCTGCGGCGCTTCCTTGGTGTTTCCGTAGTTTGTTTAGCGATGGAACGGCCACCAGACTCCGATGTAGTAACTGCCGGAACAAATTCCGTAACCCAGCCGAGATGAACGAAGCTTTCAATCAATTTCACCAGCTGCACCTCCTGCTGGTTGGAGATAGCGAGCAGGACTATGCCTATCTTAAGGACTTACTCGTGCGGGAATGTGAGGGACACTTGCTGCTCGACCACGCGCACAGCACTAAGGAGGCTGCAAACGCCATCCGGACGACGAACTATGACCTGTTGCTTTGCGACTACCAAGCAGAAGAAAACGAGGCTCTCCAACTACTTCACGAAATGCGCAAGCAAGCTCCCGGTACCCCTGTCATCTTTCTCAGCGACCATATTGATGAAGCGGCTGTGAAGCGTGCTGTGAAAGCGGGCACCTGCGGTTGTGTGCAGATCGCCGCTTTGGGCGAAGCATCCATCACCCGCGCGATTCGGGATGGTATCGGCATGTACTGCAAGGAACGCCAGCGTCAAAAATCCGAGGAAATGCTGCGCAAGTTCTGGCGCGCTGTCGAACAGACGGCCGAAATGATAGTGATCACCGACCGGACGGGTGCGATTGAATATGTGAATCCGGCGTTTGAAACCATGACTGGCTATAGGCGCGACGAAGTCATCGGCAAACCGCTTTCCATACTGCAATCTGAGCAGCAAGGTTTCGAACTATCGCAAAACGTTTGGCAAACCGTCTTTGCCGGCAATCCCTTTCGTGGCATTGTCGTTAACCGGAAGAAAAACGGCGAAACCTTCGCCGCTGAAAAGACAGTGACGCCGTTGCGGGATGGAGAAGGTCAGATTACCAATTTTGTCTCCTGCGACCGCGATATTAGCGAGCGCCGCAACCTCGAAGCGCAGTTGCAACAATCACAAAAAATGGACGCGATCGGCCGCCTCGCGGGCGGCGTCGCCCACGACTTCAATAATTTGCTCATGGTTATTGGAGCCTACGCAGAGCTCATGCAGGACTCCCTCGCGGTTGAGCATCCTCTGCGCCGCAACGTTGTGGAAATTCTAACGGCGTCGCGCCGGGCCGCCGACTTAACGCGCCAGCTGCTGGCATTTGGCCGCAAACAGGTGCAAGCCCTGCAAGTACTGGATCTAAACCAGGTGCTTCAGCAAATCGGCCGCATGCTGCCCCGGCTGATCGGTGAGGACATTCAGCTCGAATTCTTGCCCGGCGAGAATCTCGGCCACATCCGTGCCGACCCCGTGCAAATCGAGCAAGTCGTGATGAACCTCGCGGCGAATGCACGAGACGCCATGCCCAAAGGGGGCAAACTTATCTTCGAGACAGCTGCGGTCACCGCAGATGATGTGTACATAGAGAACCACTCGATGGTCCCCAAGGGCGATTATGTGCTACTCGCTGTGACGGACACCGGGCAGGGCATTGGGAAGCAACACCTTCCCCACATCTTTGAACCGTTTTACACAACGAAAGAAGAAGGCCACGGCACGGGACTCGGTCTTGCCACGGTTTACGGCATCGTCAAGCAGAGCGGCGGGTTCGTTTGGGTCTATAGCGAAGTAGGGGAGGGCACAACTTTCAAGATTTATCTTCCGCGCGTGGCCCAAAGCGAGTTTCGGGCGCGTACCGTACGGATTGACGAACGAGCGTCTCTCATGGGATGGGAGACCGTTCTGCTGGTGGAAGACGAAACGCCTGTGCGCAAATCAGAGCAAGAATTTTTGGAACGTTGCGGGTACCACGTGCTCGAAGCCGACAATGGGGAAGAAGCCTTGCGTGTCGCTCGCGAATTTCCCGGCCCAATTCAGCTCATGATTACTGACGTTGTGATGCCTAAAATGAGTGGCGCCCGGTTGGCCGCCGAGCTCACAACTCCGAGACCGGAAATGAAGGTACTTTTTGTCTCCGGCTATGCAGAGAAGACCGTGCTGCGGCATGGCCAGATCGACGTCGCGGCGCACTTCCTTCAAAAACCGTTTTCCCTTAAGGCGCTTTCGCGAAAAATCCGCGATCTCTTGAAAAACGAAGTCGCTCCGGAAACAGCAGACGCATTGGTCCACTGAATTCCCGCACATCGTCCCTTATAATCACCACGGACGATTGCATGCATCTGGTTTCTCGGTCAACCTCGAAGCAGGATCCATCTTCAAATCACTCTTCCCGGCTATTGTCGCTCACCATCATAAGTTTGCTGTGGTTGCTCATCTACGCCGCAGGCATGTTTACTCCCCCCTTGCTCGATGACGTGGATACCATGCACGCTGAGGCTGCTCGCGAGATGGTCTCCCGCCACGATTGGGTGACGCTGTACATTGACGGCGTACGCTATCTCGAAAAGCCGCCATTGCCCTATTGGGCTGTAGCCGCGAGTTACAAAATGTTTGGTATCGGCGATTGGACCACCCGGTTCCCCCTGACCCTTGGCGTGCTTGCGTTGCTATTTGCGACATATGCGCTCGGCAAACTCGCCTATGGTGAAAGAGGCGGTTTGTTTTCCGCGACAGCGCTGGCTACAACCATAGGCCCCTATATTTTTACCCGTTTTCAAATTCCGGATGTGATCGTGGCCCTCTGGCTCACGCTGGGTTTCTATTTTTTTCTGCGCGCAGTGAAGGAAGAGCGGCCATCGGTGGTCAGCTGTTGGGGATTTGCCGCGACGTGTGCCTTGAACACGCTCACCAAGGGGTTGATTGGTCTTGTGTTCCCGTTTGCGGCCATCGGACTTTATTTACTTCTTACCGGCAGTCTTAAGCTTCTTCGGCAACTACGCTTGTTTTCCAGCACTGTTGTCTTTCTGATTATCGCTGCGCCCTGGCATGTGCTTGCGGCATTGCGCACGCCGGATCAAGGGGCGATTCGCGGTTTTGTGTGGTTCTATTTTGTCAATGAGCAGATTCTGCGTTACCTAAATAAACGCGTTCCTCGCGACTACGACACCGTCCCTCTTTTTTTGTTCTGGGCGCTCCTTCTTGTCTGGGCGGTGCCTTGGGTCGCCTTCTTGCCGCAATCGCTTCGGGGTGTGCCAGCACGCTGGCGACAGTGGCGCTCGCGGTTGGACACGCGACAGTCCGCTAGTCTCTTGTTTGCCTTGTGGCTGATCGTGATCGTCGGGTTTTTTAGCTTTTCGACTCGGCAGGAGTATTACACTATCCCAGCTATTCCTGCGATTGCGCTGCTCGTAGGAGGTTGGATGCAACGTGAAGAAGCGTCCTCCATTGGCAGCTCAGAGCGGCGCGCAGGATTGCGATCGTCGTTGGCACTCCTTATTTGCGGAATCTTGATCTTCGCCGCCGGGACGTTTTTTCTCCTCTTCTCGAAAACTCCGGCGCCCGGCGTGGAGCTCTCGGATCTGCTTAAGAAAAACCCACAGAATTACGCGCTTTCCTTCGGCCACTTCCTTGATTTGACTCCGGAGTCGATGGGAGCGTTTCGCGCCCCTCTGGCTGGATTTTCTCTGGCCTTTCTGTTTGGTACTTTCTTCAACTGGCGAGCCCGCAAACAGGGTCATGTGGCCGGAGGGAATACCGCTCTTATTGCGATGATGGTTGTCGTGCTGACTTGTGTGCACTCGGCTTACGCCACGTTCTCTCCCATCCTGTCTTCGAGCGTACTCGCCCGCGCGATCAACCGGCGCAGTAAGCCCGGCGATCTCATTGTCATTGACGGCGACTATGCTTCCGCTTCCAGCTTGAATTTCTATACTGGAGACCACGTGTTCGTCCTTCATCAACCGACAGCGACTCTCTGGTATGGCTCACTCTTTCCCGACGCGCCGCACGTGTGGGAGACAGAGTCATCGCTCGCTGTCTTGTGGGCTGGATCTGCACGGGTTTTCATGTGGAGCGATCAGGAAGATCCCAAGGAATTGCATGGTGCTGAGCGATATTTGCTCGCCAGTAGTGGAGGGAAATTCCTCTTCAGCAATCGAGCGGATGAATGATTGCTGGCCAAAGAATGTCTCGGGCATCGCTATAATTCATCTTCATGAATGTGGCAATCATTATTCCGGCACTTACTTCAGTCGCGTGGTTCTTTTTGATAATTGCCTGTGTCGGAACCATCAGTTCCACCGTCTTTTTGCTGCTCACCCTAGCCGGAGTTTGGTATCACACTCATAAAGATATCGAACCCTCTGCAATCTCCAATTTCCCTCCCGTTTCCGTCCTCAAACCCGTCCACGGACGGGAGCCGCGATTAAAGGAAAACATCGAGAGTTTTTTTCGGCAGGACTACCCGACTTTCGAAATTCTGTTTGCCGCCGCCGACGAAAACGATCCATCGCTCGAGATTATTCGTGAAATTAGTTCACGCTATCCCTGTATTCCGTCACAAATCCTCATTACAGGGCAGCCCCCATGGCCAAATCCTCCGGCGTACTCTTTTTACCGGATGTCTGAAATCAGTAAATACGACATTTTGGTCACCAGCGATAGCGATGTGGAAGTAGCGCCCGATTATCTGCGCGAAGTTTCGGCGCCGCTGCTCGATCCCGCGAATGGAATGGTGACATGCGTCTATCGCGGCAAGAATCTGGGCGGCTTCTGGTCGGCCCTGGATGCCATCGGTATGTCCGTGGAAATGACTGCCGGAGTGCTCGTCGCCAATTTGCTCGAGGGCATGAAATTCGGTTTGGGGCCGACGATTGCCGTGCGGAAGGACGCGCTCGCCAAAATTGGCGGTTACGCCGCGACGGGCGATTATTTCTCCAACGATTTCGCCATGGGCAACTTCATCGAAAAAGCCGGCTACAATGTGGTGCTTTCACGCCACGTGATTGATCACGTCGTCGCCCCGATGACGTTTCGCCGCATGTGGGAGCGTCAAGTGCGTTGGGCCAAGGGTACGCGGTACTCCCGCCCCAAAGGGCACTTTGGTTCTGTGCTGGTCTTTGCCATGCCTTATGGCGTTTTAGGATTCGTAGCTGCGGAAACTTTGACCCTTCCGCAATTTGCCACTTTCCTGCTGGGAGCGGCACTGCTCAACCGCTTGATCGAATGTTGGGTAGTCGGTTGGAAAGTGGTGCGTGACCCGCAAGCGAAAAGCGCAGCCTGGCTTTATCCGGTGCGGGATATTTTTGGGTTCCTGGTCTGGTGCGCCAGTTACGTTACCCGGCGGGCAGTTTGGCGCGACAGCCGGTATGAACTCGTGGAAGGCGGCCGAATTGTGCTCCGCCAATCTGGAGGATGACTCAGCGGCTCTCGCGAATCAGCTGGCCTCGCACCAATCGGAAAGAATCGCCACGCCACGAAATTGAGTGCCCGGTAAAACTGGCAAACCACGTCAGCAGTCCTAAGTAATCCCGCAATGGCAGCAGCCACATGGATCTGACAACGTGAGCATCTTGCAAGACTCGATTGCCCGTCATCCACGCCATCACGCAGCGTGCAACCAGCGCAATGCTGAGCGCTATCCACGACCACGCTGCTCCTCGCGCGGCCACGACCGCGAGCGTCGCCCAAGGCAGCCCGAAGGTGAACAATAGCCCGAAATAGCCTCCGGGACGGGAGTCTCGAATCGTACGTGCCCACCTCAGTTGATGGTCAAGAAACTCGGCGAACGAATATGGCGGCAAAAAGGTTTCGACGACGGTTGGTGAAAGCTCGACCTTGCGTCCTAGGGCGGCGATGCGATGGCCGAGTTCGTAGTCGTCTGCCAGATAGTCGGCAATGGCCTCGAATCCTCCAGCGGCAACCAGATCAGTCTTGTGGAACGCGAGCGTCGAGCCTAGCCCAAAACTGAGCCCACCCTCCAACTGCCATGCCGCGAGAACTCCCGGTACAAAGTCGGTGCCAATGCCTAGCGATTCTAGTCGTGAGCCCAGAGTTCCACTAGCCACGCCGCGATAGAGGCACGTTACCAGCCCGGTATTGGCGTCGCTGAGTTGCGCAGAAATACTTTGCAAATAGTTCGAGGGCACGCGAATGTCGCTGTCGTTAACAACCAGGTGCTCATGCCGCGCTACCTTCACCATCTGCGCTAGATTGCTGACTTTCGTGTTGTTTCCCAGAATCTGTTCGCAAAGTACGAGGCGTATG
>JBEKTR010000064.1:0-15048 GCA_049515835.1 Terriglobales bacterium | reverse complement strand
ATCGTGGTAATAGGGAGAGCTGCTGTCTACCTTAAGAAGCGTGTCAATCGGGATAAGAGGTATTTCTTTAATGTGATGCACTCGCTCAGATGGGTAGCCGACGATCGCGGTGTTGCCTTCAAAATGAGTGCTGCCCATAAATTCTGCAAATCCTTCATCCAGCCAGACCGGGAGCCAGCGGGTATTCCGATGCATGATGCTGTGAACATACTCGTGATAGATCACATTCATGCTGCTGGAATCGTCCGGACGCCCGATGGATTCCGCTTTTGTCAAACGAAAGGCCGCATACTGCTTTTCCCAGCCTTCGTGGTAGACACCTAAAAGGCCCGTTTGGCCCTTCTCTGAACCGAAAGAGTGATCTAAGGAATCTGCCGACTCATTGTCGCGCGGAGCAAACACGAGCAGGGGAGGGCCGGAGTCCAAATGGAAACTTGGATATCGATACGCGAAAACTTCATGCATTTGCTCAAGATCCCGGGCGACCTTGCGGGCATCTTTTTCGCTGCCGTCAGTAAGCACGCGGAAGTGCTGGCTGCGGATTTCGATCCAGGGTTTGTCGGCAGCGAAGGCCAAGACGGAGTTACACACGGCTAAGAGACAAAAGAGACGAAGAATACGGCACATGGTCGGGTATTGTGCCCAAGCCGGAGAGCGAAGTCAACGCTTTTGTCCCGGCTTTAACTACGGCCAGAGGGCCCTGGCCGCGGGAGCAGCGGCGGACGTGGGCAAAATCAGGCCAGCGGAACGAACGCCTTCGCGGTAAGCGAAGGCGTTGGCAGGAGTTTCAACGTTAAATCCTAGTGGCGTTTCTTTTTCGCGGCCTTCTTGGCCTTTTTCTTCGCAGCTTTTTTCGCGGGCTTCTTTGTGGCTTTCTTCGCGGCTTTCTTTTTTGCCGGCTTTTTGGCGGCTTTTTTCGCCTTCTTTGCCGGCTTCTTTTTTGCGGGACTCTTTTTTGCGGCTTTCTTTACCACGGCTTTTTTGGCTGCTTTCTTCTTGGCTTGCGCCGGTTTGGCAGCGGCAGGCCGTGGGGCCGGCGGCGGCGGGGTCACTCTGGGCGGAGGCAGGGGCTGCTCATCCTCTTCGTCTTCCGCTTCTTCAATAGCCACAGAAATAACTTCGGGTTCCTCTTCTTCTTCGTCCTCGAAATCCTCTTCCAGCGCGTCGCCGTAAGCGCCGCCGTCGCTGAACTCGTCGTCTTCATCGCGTAAGTAGAAGGTTCTTTCGAAATTCATTGCTCCTCCTGAACAGCTGACTGGAATTTGAACAAATAGGGCTGAGCTTTAAATCGATGGCTCTCCGGGGCGCGATTATAGCACGCAGTCCGAACCCGAGCCCGAGGACGTAAGTCCGGAACTCGGGTCCGATGGATTGGTTCTAACCCTTCGAAGCGGGGTAAGTCAATCGGTAAATCAAACGAAGGTGAGGGTGGAAGCCATCAGCGATTTTCCAGGATGTGCCTTAGATTACAGTGGCCGTGCAGGATGGAAACGACCTGTGTGGGTTTAGTTCCGGGCCTGTAGACAATCAGGTAGGAATAGACAGGAAGGAACTTTACAGAGGCATCCGTAAGGTATCTGCGCCAATGACCGGCATTGGGATGTGAACTGAGAAAGGCGATGCGATCAAGAATGGCCGACTCAACGCGGCTCGCCACTGTTTCACCGCTCCGCTCCTTGATATATCGCCAAATTTGGGCAAGATCGGTCGCTGCCTCGGGTGAGAGGACATACCGCGGCTTCATTCTGGCTGGGCTTTTAATTGGGCGAGATGCGGCTTTAGTTGATCTTCGGGGATTCCTTTGCCGCGATCGAGTTGGTCCAGGCCGCGTTGAATTTTGGCTTCATGTGCTGCACGATTTTCCAAAAGCCAGCGATCCTGTTCTTCCTGCGTATCCAGAAGACGAAGCAGAACCTCTTCCGCGTTTTGCGAACCTGTAGTCTGAAGCTGCTTCTCGATCCTGGCCTGCAGCTCACGATCGCGGATTTCAATATTCATGCTATGTTCCTGTCTCAATCGTAGTCCAGCGGCGACAAATGTCAACAATCCCCGCGGAAAGCGGGGTTTCTCGACTGTGCAGAGCCGCCGCTCCTATCAAAATTGTCGTTCCGACGAGCGTGGCGAGGAGGAATTTGGGGGTCGCGGCCTAGAAGCAGGTTCCTCACCTTAAGGCGGGTTCGGAATGGAAATATGGATGACTAGGAGAGGGCTTTTTTCAACGCCCTACCGTATGTCCCGCAGAATCAGAATCATGCCGGGGCGAAGGACGGCGAGGTTGCCGTTATCCCGCTTGATCGCGGTGACGGTGGTGTGGTTGGTGCTGGCGATGGAAGTAAGGGTCTCGCCCTGCTGAACGCGATGGCGAACGACACTATTACTCGTACTCGCGCTATGCACGTTCTTTGAAGAATGTTTGCGCGGAGCCGCGGTTGAGGCGGATTCGACTGCGTTGGCGTTCGGCACCACGGGCAGATGCACGTAGAGGACGTGGCGTTTGCCCAAGCTGTCGCCTTTCAAGTGGTTCCAGCGCCGGACCATAGCCGGAGAAACACCGAAGTTGTCGGCGACTCGCTCGACCGTATCCCCTCGGCGGATTTTATAAACTGTCAGATGCTTGGCATATGCCTGAGTCGAGTCGGATAACCGCCGGCCCGGTTCGACGGGAATAATCAGCCTGTTGCCCGCCACCAGATCGTCTTTGTCTTGAGGCGAGTCCTCCTCATCAAAATGATTGGTCTGGGCGATGGCGCGCGGAGTTACGTGATAGGTATGCGCGATAGAGGCCAGAGTATCGCCGGGCGCGATCTGGTGATAACGCCACCAGACCCGCATATCTTCGGGAATCTGAACGATGGCGGTTTCATATTGCGCTCTCGTGCCCTGGGGCAGATGCAGTTCGTAGGCTTTTCCCGGCGGCGTGGTCAGGCGCAGAAGCGCGGGGTTCAGGTCTTGTAACGTTTCGGCCGGGACGTTTACGCATTCGGCGACGAGGCGAAGATCCACGGCATAGTCAATCGCAACCGTGTCGTACGGAACGGCGGACTCACGTTGCAGACCGCTCAAGCCATATTGCTGCGGGTTTTTGGCCATGATGGTCATGGCCAAAATAATTGGCACGTAATTGCGGGTTTCTTTGGGCAGCACGTTGCGATCGTAGAGCTGCCAGAAATCCGCGTAGCCGGTGCGCTTGACTGCGCTTTGCACCGTGCCAGGTCCGGAGTTATAGGCGGCCATGGCCAAATACCAATCGCCGAACTGGTTGTAGAGATCTTTCAGGTGGTGCGCGGCGGCGCGGGTGGATTTTTCGGGGTCCTGGCGTTCATCCATCCAGGGATTGCGCTCAAGACCGTAGCCTTTGGCGCGGCTGGCCATAAACTGCCAGATTCCTCGAGCACCGGCGCGCGAAAGAGCCGTGGGATGGAAGCCCGACTCGGCTTGCGCCAGATAAATCAAATCCTGCGGAACGCCTTCTTGCTTCAGGATGGTCTGCATCATTTCCTGATAGCGGCCGCTGCGAACAAGAGCGCGTTCGATGACACCTCGTCCGCGTGTCGAGAAATAATTGATGTAGCTGGCCACGGGATCGGTCAACATGAGCGGCAGATCGGAGTGAGTGGCTTTGAGTTCGGCCTCGGCTGCGGCTTTCACATTGGGATCGACTGGGTAAGCTACGTCATTGGTTTCGTCAATGGGAGCGGGCTCGGACTTCTGGGCGTCCTTCTGATCTTCCCCTTGAGAATCTTCGTTCTTGAGATCGGCGAGTTCGAGCTGGTTGACATTTTCAAGAATGCGGTTGAACTCCGCCATCAGGCGAGCGTCAGAGTGCAAGTCCAACGGGCTGCTCAACAGTAAATCGAAGGCGTGGTCGAAACTTTCCTGCGCGGCGTCGTGATTTCCGGCGGCATAGCTGGCTTGCCCTGCCTGATATTCTTTTTCGACCTGGGCGATGAGATCGGCGACCGGGTCGGCGGATTTGGATGGCACTGGCGGCTGAGGTTTCGCTTGCACTGTATCTTGTTCCGGGCGGGAGGCCGTATCAGATGGAGCCCGGCTGGCCGGAGGCGTAGCCTGCGCCAGGAGCGCGGGGGCATTTGCTTGCCGCGGCGGCAGGGCCGACATGGGCTTTTGCGCAGAGCCGCAGCTGCTGGCAACAATCGCGGCAGTTAGAACTCCCATAAGATGAATTCGTCTATATGCCATAGTTTGCTATGGGTTACGATTCTGCGGAGCCGAGCCCAGTTGCTCAGCGCCCTATTCGCGCAATTGGAAAATTTTATATGGGCGCAAGGGGAGGGTCAATGCCGAACGGCGGAATTTTGAGGTTACTTTGGGAATCTGAGGGGGTAATCGGCAACCTGGGAATTCCGCCTTCTGCGCGCAATGCAAAGACTGCCCATACCGCTGGGTAGCGAGATGGGCGTGTGCCAAACCACAAAAGTGACCTTGACGGGGAGCGCGAGATGAGGCGTGAGGCCCCGCCTGAACCTCTCAAATGTGTGACTTCTCATTTGGGACAAGTTCCATGCGGAATACTGGTGCGGAAAATCACCGTTTGTCGCTAATCGGCTGAGGTCCCACGGCTTTGCCGCTCCAATGCGAGCCGTCGTCCTCATCTCGATCTTCATTTTCATTGAGAAGCGGCGCGGCGATGCGGAGGGCTTCAACTTCAGTTTTGATTCGCATGATTTCTTGTTCCTTGGCTCGAATGACTTCGTGAATATTTTTCATGGCTTTCTCATTTGAATTTAGATGCCAACCCCCACTTCGTGAAAGTCACGAAAGGGCGAAGGTCATTTCTTCGATTTACCGGTTTTTCAATGTGCACGTGGTTTTTCAATGCCCCAAGTGGTAAGGATGCCCTTTCAAAATCGTGAATGCGCGATAGAGCTGCTCGAGAAGGACTATGCGGGCAAGCTCGTGCGCCAGCGTCATTTTGCCCAGCGAGAGCACGAGCATCGCAGACTTATGGGCGGTTTCAGAAAATCCATCTGCGGCCCCAACGGCAAAAACCAGCGGAAGATTTGTGCGTTCCTGGTAGGCGCCGAGCCACTGCGCCAGCTCTTCAGACGAAAATTGTTTGCCCCGGCTGTCGAGCAGAACCAGGGAATGCCGCGTCGGACGAGCATCGGGCGCGGCCAGTTTCAATACAGCAGCTTCGTCTTTCAGCGACGCACCCAGCGAAATGCCTTCGGCCTCGGCGTAATACGACAAGCGTTTCAGATACTCGTCGGTGAGCGCTTGAATCGCCGGCTCTTTCGTCTTTCCGATCCAGGCAATTTTGAGTTTCACAGCGGACCCGTGGGCTAGGCGGTGAGTTTGGACTTCTTTCGGGTTGTCTTTTTTGCAGCGGCGCGAACCTGCGTGGACTTTACGGCTGGCTTGGCCGCGGCTTTGGTTTTCGCTCTTGTGGGCTTGGTGAGCAGTTCAGCCGGTTCCAGCCGCTTCGCCGACTTCCACAAACGTTCCAAGTCATAAAATTTGCGCGCTTTTTCGTTGAAGACATGCACGACGAAATCCACGTAGTCGAGAAGAATCCATTCGGCCTGTTTGTAGCCTTCTATCTGATGGGGGTAAAGGCCAAGCTTTTTCTTGAGGCGCAATTCGACCTCATCGGAGATGGCCTGTACCTGCCGCGGATTAGTACCGCTGCACACCACAAAGTAGTCAGTGAAAGCACCGGAAGCCTGATCGAGTTCGAGAAGGGTAAGTTCTTCGGCTTTCTTCTCGAGGCAGCCTTCGATGGCCTCGGCAACTTGCTTCTTCAAATCGTTTTTCTTCATAGAGTGGAGTTCGGAATCCTCTTCATCTTCATCAGCGCCGACCTTCATTGTATCCGAGCCTGCGATTTCATTTGTCGGACAGTCAGCGGCTCTTATACAGCTCGCGCTTGCGGATGTATTCCGCTACTGCCGGCTCGACGAACTTGCCCAGCGCCTTCTTGGCGCGCACGGCGTCGCGAATCGCCGTGGCAGAGACCCTCTCGTTGACATCCTCGAGGAGATGGATAGTCACCCCGGGGAGAACAAGATCGCCCTTGGCGGAGTGTTTGGCAAAGGGTTTGATGACGGCCGGCGCGGGACGCAGTTTCTCAGGAAGAGAACTGGCGACGTCGGCCAAAGAATAACCGGGGCGGCTTGCCACTATGAATTCGCATTCGCGAAACAGCGCTTCCGACTCGCGCCACTTGCCGATGTCTTTGAACGCGTCGATGCCGATCAGGAGGAACAGTTTATCGCTCTTCTTGAGTGACGGCTTGAGGCGGCGCACAGTCTCGATTGTGTAATTCTCTCTGGCAGTGTCGTCTGGCGCTTCCAACAACGAAGGCACGAATGTTTTCTCCGTACTGGTCGCAAGTGAAACCATGGCATAACGATCGAAGTAGGAGGCCAGCGTGTAGCGTTGTTTGTGTGGCGGAATATTGGCAGGGACAAAATAAATGCGGCCGAGCGACCAAGGACCAGTGGCGGCACGAGCCAGCGCGAGGTGGCCGCGGTGAATGGGATCGAAGGTTCCGCCAAACAAGCCAATATTCATTAATCCGAACCTCGTCGATCCTGATCTCGTCGGCCCAAGCCCCGTCCCTTGGCTGATACCCACGCGAAAAGGTACAAGCACTGGACTGTACTCCCAACGCATCTAAGCGAGCATCGCTGGTAAACGTCGAGATGTACTACCGTTACTCGCGTGAGTTCCATACTGGGACTATTCTCAATTTGGTATGCGGCTGAAGCTTCCCCCACTTCTTCGCGCCCGTTTCATCGCACCGGCCCGGGCACCCATTCTGCGCTACGGCGTAGCCATTCTCAGCATCATCCTCGCACTGATTCCGGCGTTCCTGCTTTCGAACCTGGTGGAAAGCCGGTTGGTGGTATTTTCCGTCGCCATCATGGTCAGCGCCTGGTATGGCGGCTGGAAGCCCGGATTAGTCGCGACCGCGTTTGCCTTGACGGTCAGCGCATATTTCCTGCTAGCCGGGGCCCAATCTCCCTCCGAATTTCACAAAGCCATCATACATCTGGCGCTGTTTGTCTTTGTCGCGGCGCTCATCTGCTCGTTTAATGCAGCCTTGCGTTCGGCCCAGGAAGCGTTGCGGCGCTCGGAAATCAATTTCCGTTCGCTGGTCACGAACGCGCCCTATGGAATTTGCCGCTGCAATGCTGCCGGCGTTTTGCTGGATGCGAATCCGGCGATGGTGCGAATGCTCGGCTACACCTCGACAACCGGTTTGGTCGGTAGCAATCTGGCGGGCCTCTACGGGGACGCGCAGCAATGGTTTCTTGTGGCGGACCACATTCGTTCGCGGCAAGAGTTTACGGGGATGACGGCGGAGTGGGCGCGCCGGGATGGAAATGCCATCAGCGTGCGTTTATCCGGGCGGACGGTCGTTGGCCGGGACAATGCTCAGAACGGCGGTCAGAACACCGGCCGGAATAGGGGCCAGAACGAAGACCTGATCTTTGAACTTTACGCCGAAGACGTGACCGAGCAGCGGCGGTTGGAACAGCAACTGCGGCAGGCGCAAAAAATGGAAGCCGTAGGACGGCTTGCCGGAGGCATCGCACACGACTTCAATAATCTGCTAATGGTGATCTCGGGCTATTGCGAATTTCTTTTGGAGCGAATTGGGCCCGATCCTGCCTTGCGCGGGCCAGCGCAGGAAATTGCGAATGCGGCGAACCGCGCGACGTCGCTGACCAAGCAACTGCTCGCATTCAGCCGCAAGCAGATGCTTGCGCCTAAGGTGCTGGATCTCAACGCGGTGGTGACGGAAAACCTGAAGATGCTGAACCGCCTGATTGGCGAAGACATTGATCTGCTCATGGTGCCCGGGAGCGAGTTGGGTGCGGTAAAAGCAGATCCGGGCCAAATTGAGCAGGTCATCATGAATCTGGCGGTCAACGCGCGCGACGCAATGCCCCGCGGCGGGCGGCTGACCATTGAAACATCGAACGCCACGCTGGATGAAGACTACGCGCGGTTGCACACGCCAGTAGCTCCGGGCGAGTATGTGATGCTCGCCATCAGTGATACGGGCGTAGGCATGGACGTGGAGACGCAAAATCATGTCTTTGAACCCTTCTTCACTACCAAGGGCCACAAAGGGACGGGCCTCGGGCTTTCGACGGTTTACGGAATCATCAAGCAGAGCGGAGGTTACATCTGGGTGTATAGCGAAAGCGGGAAAGGCACGTCCTTCAAGATTTACCTTCCGCGGGTGAGCGCCACTGGCGAGACGATCCATGTGCAACCGCCGGAAACGGCCCCGGTGGAGCAAGGCCACGAAACAATTCTCGTCGTCGAAGATGAAGTGAACCTGCGCCGGCTGGCGCGGCAGTATCTGGAGAAGCAGGGATACACGGTACTCGAGGCGGTGGATGGATCTGCGGCCATCAATATTTCAAGTTCGTATCCCGGACCGATTCATCTGCTGCTGACTGACGTGATCATGCCCGGAATGAACGGAAAGGAACTGGCGGAACGTCTGACTGCGTTGCGTCCTGAGACCCGCGTGCTCTACATGTCTGGATACACGGAGAATGTGATTGGCCACAACGGCACGCTGGATAACGGCGTCACGCTGTTGCCCAAACCCTTTACCCTGCCCGCGCTCAAGGCCAAAGTGCGCGAGATGCTGACTACACCAACGCCGATGGAGGTTGCCATGTCCGCTCAAGCTGCAAGCCAGTCTGTTCATACCAAAACAAAACTCTCGCCCTTCCGCGCCCAGCGTTTTCAACTACACCTGCCCCTGAAATACCGCCAACTCGGCCAGAATGATTGGCGCAAGGGTACGACCGAGAACATCAGCCGCTCAGGATTGCTTTTCCATGCCGAAGAAGCGCTGGCGCCGAATGCATTGGTGGAGATCAATCTCGTGCTGCCGCCGGAGATTGCTGGATTGTCAGCGGCCGAAGTGGTTTGCCGCGGCGAAGTGGTGCGTAGCGCCGACGAAAACAGCCCGCGGGGCATGGGACCGGCGATGGCAGCGAAGATTTTGCAATATCACTTTCAGCATGGGGCATTGGTTCCGGAGGCGTAGGATCCTCTATCCTCGCGGGGGCGTTTACTCAGGGAAGAGTTTCGGAAGATGAGGGTTGTGATTCGCGTTTGACTTGTTCCACTTTGTCGGCCATGGCGAACTTTAATTCTTCGATGCCCTGACCAGTAACGGCGGAAATTTCGTAAAAATCCAATTTCCTCTTCTTGGCGAAGCGCTTGAGTTTGGCCAGTTTGTCTTTATTTGCGACGTCAATCTTGGACGCGACCAGGATCAGCGGTTTTTCTTCAAGATGAGCGCCGAAGCTGGTCAGCTCATTCATGATGACTTCAAAATCCTGCACCGGATCCGGGCGGCCGCTGCCGTCGGACACATCCACAAGATGCACAAGCAATCGCGTGCGTTCGATGTGACGCAGAAACTGCGTGCCCAAGCCCGCTCCCTCGTGGGCGCCTTCAATAAGACCCGGAATGTCGGCGACAACGAAGCTGCGGCCTTCATTGATATCACCGACTGTAACCACGCCAAGATTCGGTTCCAATGTTGTGAAGGGATAGTCCGCAATCTTGGGCCGCGCTGCTGAAATCCGGGAAATCAGCGTCGATTTGCCAGCATTGGGAAAGCCCACGAGTCCGATATCCGCCAGCAGCTTCAATTCAAGCCTGAGGGTGTGCTCTTCGCCGGGCCGGCCATCGTCATGCTCCCGCGGCGCCTGATGGGTGGAAGTGGCAAAGCGAGCGTTGCCGCGGCCGCCACGCCCGCCTTGGGCAATGATGATCTTGTCGTCCGGACTGGAAAAGTCATGCAGCAACTGGCCGCTCTCGAAGTCGTACACCATGGTCCCGACAGGCACTTTCAGAACAATGTCTTTCCCTTGCTTTCCCGTGCAGTTGGAGCCCATGCCGTGCTGGCCGCGCTGGGCTTTGTATTCGGGATTGAAGCGGAAATGAACGAGGGTGTTGTGGCGCTCACTGGATTCCATGATGACGTCGCCGCCGTCCCCGCCATCGCCGCCAGACGGGCCGCCGTTGGGCTCAAATGCCTCGCGGCGGAAAGCCACGCAGCCGTTGCCGCCGTCCCCCGCTTTGATCCGAATTTTGGCCTGGTCGATAAACATTTTTATGAAAACCGCTAATGGCAAGTGCCCTTGTTAAAGCATCTGCGGCCCTTCAACCTTGACGAAAAAGTCTGTGCCGCCCCGGAATGCACAGCCTTTCACTTCAACAAAAAAGCCTCGGCCTGAAGGCGAGGCTTGATGAAATCTTACTCTGAAATCTTCGCGGACAAGAGTGTCCGCGCCGCACGAGCTGATTTACTTCGCTTCGACCGGCTCGACCATCACATATTTGCCCATCTGGCCGCGATCCTTGAAACGGATGACGCCGGTGATCTTAGCAAATAACGTGTCGTCCTTGCCGCGTCCTACATTGAGACCCGGCTTGACGCGGGTGCCACGCTGGCGGACGATGATGGTACCACCGGGGACGAGCTGTCCGCCGAATGCTTTAAATCCAAGCCGTTGCGCGTTGGAGTCGCGCCCGTTTCGTGATGTTCCCTGACCTTTTTTATGTGCCATAACTCTCTATCCTTAAGTTTCAAGGTTTCGCGTTTCAAAGCTTCAAGGCTAGAAACCCCGAAACCTGTGAAACTTTGAAACCTGCTTGTCTTACTTCTTCTTTTTCTTTGCGGCCTTTTTAGTGGCCGTTTTCTTCGCGGAAGCTTTCTTGGGCGCGTGACTTGCGGTAGCGTGACTTGCGGTGGCGCGCTTGGCCGAAGCCTTCAGGCGCGGACCGGTCTTTGCCTCGGCCTCAGCTTCCGCTTTTTTTGTCTTCACGGCCTTCTTCGGCAACTCCGGCGCACTGAACTTCTTTCCATCGAAGGCGATTTCGGTGATGCGGACGGCGGTATAGTTCTGCCGGTGGCCGCGCAGCTTCTTATATTGCTTTTTGCGTTTGTAATGGAAAACGAGGATTTTCGCGGCGCGGCCCTGTTCGACCACTTCGCCCAGCACGCGCGCTCCGGAGCCGGGGACGCCGATCTTACCCTCGCCGCCAGAAACCGCCAGAATGTCGCCAAACTCTACTTGTCCGTCTTTGTCGGCCTGCGTTTCGAGCCGAACCACGTCTCCGGGCGCCACCCGGTACTGTTTACCACCGGCGCGGATGACCGCGTACATACCCATGCCTCCCACTAAAAATTCGTTCCTGCGCGCTTAAGCGCGTCGGGAAATCCTACAGATTTGCTGTGCTTGCCGCGTTCCGCCCCGGAGCATCTAGACTTTCGAACATCTAGACTTTAGAACGTCGGGGCAACGAAAGCGGACGGCGCCAGAACGGAGCCGCTCATATCCTATACAGGCACTATGCAGGGCAACCCTATGATTCTATCGTGCGCTGTGGAAAAGCGTCAAACCGCTACGGTCAATCCTTTTTGTGGGGCTTGGAGGAGAAAAGAAACTGGACTCCGAAGTAGCCGATAAAATACGACTGATTGCTGCCGGCGGGTTCAAAACTGCGGCCGGCCATGCCAAGCAGGATCACAGAGGGGCGTAACTTGTAGCGGCCGCCGAAGTCGATCGTGGGTTGGTTCTCTGCAGTGTGGAAGATGCCGGTGTTGTAGAGTTCCACGTCTCCTTCCAATCTGGACGTGAAATCGTGCCCGATGACGAGGCCGGTGAGCCAGCCGTCCGGGCCTCCGTGAACAAATTGATAACCCAGTTCGTAATCCACATCGAAGGGCCCGACTTTCTTTGTAATTTCGGCGGGTAGCAGAAATGTATTGGTTGCGGGAGTAATACCTCGACTAACGGCGTTATTGGGGTCGTTGAGGAAGAGCTGGGGAAAGACTGAGACCTGTAAGCCATCTTCTCCAGCATCATAGAACCGCCATTTGACGCCGGGATTGGATTGTCCCAGGCCGTATTCCGCGCGCGAGTTGGGATTTTGGACCCGCAACCAGGCATTTTCGTAAGTGAGCTGGATGCGATCCCCCAAGCCGAAATTGATGTCAAGGTCGGGTACGTGAGAGACAGATTGATTGCTGTAGAGATAAGGAATGTAACCTACATTGATTTCCCAGTTGAGATTGCCTGGCGTTCCGGGATCGTTGGTGTAATAGGGCGGCCCTCCTTGCGCCAGTGCGGGAATGGCGGCAAGGAAAACAAGAAACAAGAGAACGATGCTCGAAACTTTGCTATTGAACATTGGCATGCGTAGCGAAAATTCGGATACGAAGCAATCCCTCCAAAATACGGTAACAAATCTCGCAGTTGGGCTCGCTTTGAAATGGGCCGATTGACAGGATTTCCAGAGTCAATACGCCTTCGCAAAGAAATATGCCGTCATTCCGGTGCCGACGACAATCACGAAGTAGCGGATCCAGAGCGGAGGAAGACGCTGGGCATAGTGCGCGCCGAAATAGCCGCCGACGATCGCGCCCACAGTCATCACGATCGCTTGCGGCCAATAAACAGCTTTGGCCAGAACGAACGTCACGACGGCCACGCCATTGATGACAAAGCCCATCACGCTTTTGAGGGCATTCATGGCGTGGATGTCGGTCATTCCGAGGGCGGCAAGCATGGCAAGCATGACGATGCCCATGCCGCCGCCGAAATATCCGCCATAGATGGCTACGGCAAACTGGAAAAGAGCGGCGCCGGTCAGCGCGGAAGTACTGGCGTCGTGCTCGATGCCCGCACGTTTGCCGGCGAGCTTCTTGCCAAAAGCAAATAGCAAAGTCGCGCCCAGAGTCAGCCAGGGAAGAACCTGCATGAAAGTGTGCGCGGGAGTCTTAATTAAGAGATACGCGCCGAGAATTCCACCGATGAAGCTTGCAATCAGAAGGGGAATAAAAACTCGCCGGGCCATGTTGAGCTTGCTGCGGTAAGCGCCCCCACTGGCAGCTGCGCCAGTCCACAGGGCGACAGTGTTCGAGGCATTCGCCGGAATGGGCGGAACGCCAACGAACAACAGCGCAGGAAACGCGACGAAACTTCCTCCGCCGGCAACTGAGTTGAGCGCTCCGCCGATGACTCCAGCGGAAAACAAAAAAATGGCGATAGAGATAGTCAAGATTTAGTTTGTATCATAGCTGCGTAACGGCGAGGCCCTACGCTCGCGGAAACTTTAAATCGTTTCCAGTTCTTCCACCGTTCTTTCATTGCTTACGTTTCCCGTGTTTAGCGTGCCTTTCGGCTCAATCAGGACGATGTGCGTCTCTTCTTCGGCCATGGGAAGATGCTCCACGCCGCGTGGAACGATGAAGAATTCTCCGGGGAAAATTTCGACGTCGCGGTCGCGCAGCCGCATGATCAGCTTGCCCTTGGCGACGAGGAATAACTCATCTTCGTTCTCGTGATGATGCCAGACGAATTCGCCTTGAATCTTGCTCAGCTTCACCTGGCAATTGTTGAACTCGCCGACAATCTTTGGAGTCCAACGCTCGCTAAATTTTGAAAATTTCTCCGCAAGATTCACCTTCTCGTTGACCATATGTCCCTCCGTGCGTCTTTAGACTGAAGTTAAAACGTTTGCGCCGCTTTTATTTTGTTGCGATGCACAGGTGACCTCGATATCCTCAGCAGTTCCTTGCAAGGGGCATTTCATGACTAAGAAGATCGTAGTTCCAATCGCATTTCTTTTTATTTTTATTGTTCCAGTCCTATTTGCGCAGCAGCAACCCTTATCGGCCACGATCGAGAAGGGGCATTTTCAGCTGCACAAGTTTGAGCAGCCCATCGGCGACGAGAACTACGAAATCACTCGAACGCAGAACGGCGTCTCGGTGAAAATTGATTTTAAGTTCACAGACCGGGGAACTGCGGTTCCACTGACCGCGACTTTCCGGGGCGCGGCCGACCTTACGCCGCAGGAATTCGTCATCAAGGGGAAAAATTCACGGCAATCCGAGATTGATCAGGCGGTTGAAATTGAATCCGGCAAGGTTCGCCTGCGTGACCGCGAAAAATGGGCTAACGCGTCGGCTGCGCCGAAGTTTTTCACGATTGCGGGTTACGCTCCGACGACCATGCAGATGCTCATGGTTGATTACTGGACGACTCACGGCTCGCCGGCGTCACTCGCGACGCTGCCGAGCGGAGCGGTCAAGATAGAGCCCCGCGGTGATGACAACATCTCTGTGAATGGAAAGTCGGAAAAGCTCTCCCGCTATACGGTTGAAGGCCTGATTTGGGGGCGTGAAACGCTTTGGTTCAGCGGCATCAATCTGGTCGCAGCCATCACGACTGACGCCGAATTCGACCACTTTGAGGCCATCCGCGATGGATACGAAAGCGCGCTCGGAGATTTCGTCGCCCGAGCCGGCGCCGACAATATGGCAGCACTGGCTGAAATCTCAAAAGGTATTTCGGGTAGCCACGCAGAGACGCTCGCGCTCGTCGGTGCAACGTTGATCGACGGCACTGGAGCCGCGCCAGTGGCGGATTCGGTAATAGTGATTGAGAAAGGCCGCATCACCGCCGCTGGGCCGCGATCGCAAGTAAACATTCCCGCGAATGCCACCGTGATCGACGAAACCGGCAAGACCATTCTGCCCGGCCTTTGGGACATGCACGCGCACTTTGAGCAGGTGGAGTGGGGGCCGATATATCTGGCGGCTGGAGTGACGACCGTCCGCGATTGCGGCAACGAGTTTGAATTCATCAAAGCTGCGCGTGATGCCATCGCCGATGGGCGCGGACTTGGCCCACGCCTGCTGCTGGCTGGAATTGTGGATGGGACTGGCAAATACACCATCGGCGTAAACCGCGTGGATACGCCCGAAGAAGCCAAAGAATGGGTGAATCGCTACCACGATGCTAACTTCCAGCAGATGAAGATTTACAGCTCGGTGAAACTCGAGGAAATAAAAATCATCGCCGATGAAGCGCACCGCCTGGGCATGACCGTCACCGGCCATGTGCCCTTTGGGCTCAACGCCTTCCAAGTCATCAACGCCGGACAAGACCAGATCAACCACATTCACTACATTGCCGACATTCTGCGCGCGCCGCTGCCGCCCGATGCCAAACGCCTCGACGACATGAAAGC